>NZ_WIWH01000012.1:0-122647 GCF_009600035.1 Pseudomonas sp. FSL R10-2964
GGCAATTGACTCTTAAATGGTGCACTCGACAGGATTCGAACCTGTGACCGCTCGGTTCGTAGCCGAGTACTCTATCCAGCTGAGCTACGAGTGCAAGTTGTGTTTGATAAACCAGACCACCGCTGGTTGAAGCAAAGCCAACCGCCTGGGCGATTGACTCTTAAATGGTGCACTCGACAGGATTCGAACCTGTGACCGCTCGGTTCGTAGCCGAGTACTCTATCCAGCTGAGCTACGAGTGCAAGTTGTGTTTGATAGACCAGACCACCGCTGGTTGAAGCAAAACCAATCGCCTTGGCAATTGACTCTTAAATGGTGCACTCGACAGGATTCGAACCTGTGACCGCTCGGTTCGTAGCCGAGTACTCTATCCAGCTGAGCTACGAGTGCATTTGAATGCGGCGCATTATAGACCGTTGAATCTCTCTGGCAAGATTTTTTTTCAGTATTTTCAACAACTTACTGAACTGCCTAGATTACAACGTGCTACATGAATAATGGCGGAGAAGGGGGGATTCGAACCCCCGACACCCTTTTGAGATGTACTCCCTTAGCAGGGGAGCGCCTTCGGCCACTCGGCCACCTCTCCGCAACACGGGGCGTATAATAACCAGCCTTTTCCCCGCATGCAACTAAAAACTTAAATAAAATTAAAGACTTGGTTCTTCATCCTTTTCATTCTTGATCCGCAGGTAGATCTCTTCACGGTGTACGGCCACTTCCTTGGGAGCATTGACGCCAATGCGCACCTGGTTGCCTTTGACGCCCAATACGGTCACGGTAATTTCGCCATCGCCTATGATCAGGCTTTCCGCACAACGGCGAGTCAGAATCAGCATACGTTTCTCCTCACACTTATCTTTTCAGGGACAACAGTCTGCAAAAAAAAAGAGCCCGAGCCTACTAGCGACTAGTAGCACTCTGCGCTCCTTAGTATTGACCAACATGACAAAACGGGTGGACTTCGTGCATGCCTGCCAAAAAACAAAGGGCGCGGATTAACCGCGCCCTTCTGGCGACGCCTTACTCGCCCTGTCGGGCTGGCGCATCCAGATCAAAAGCGGTGTGCAGGGAACGCACGGCCAGCTCCAGGTACTTTTCTTCGATCACAACAGACACTTTGATCTCGGAAGTCGAGATCATCAGGATGTTGATGTTCTCCTTGGCCAGCGATTCAAACATGCGGCTGGCAACGCCTGCATGAGAGCGCATGCCCACACCCACAATCGAAACCTTGGCAATGTTGGTGTCGCCCACCACTTCACGGGCACCGATCTCGCGAGCGGTATTTTCCAGCACGCTTTGCGCCGCATTGTAGTCATTGCGGTGTACGGTGAAGGTGAAGTCGGTGGTGTTATCGTGCGCAACGTTCTGCACGATCATGTCGACTTCGATGTTGGCCGCGCTGATCGGGCCCAGAATCTTGAACGCCACGCCCGGGGTGTCCGGCACGCCACGGATGGTCAGCTTGGCTTCGTCGCGATTGAACGCGATACCAGAAATGATCGGCTGTTCCATGGATTCCTCTTCATCAATAGTAATGAGGGTACCTGGACCCTCCTTGAAGCTGTGCAAAACGCGCAGCGGAACGTTGTACTTGCCGGCGAACTCGACTGCGCGGATCTGCAACACCTTGGAACCCAGGCTGGCCATTTCCAGCATTTCTTCGAAGGTGATCTTTTCCAGACGCTGCGCCTTGGCCACAACCCGCGGGTCAGTGGTGTAGACGCCGTCAACATCGGTGTAGATCTGGCATTCATCAGCCTTGAGGGCCGCTGCCAGCGCCACACCCGTGGTGTCGGAACCGCCACGGCCCAGCGTGGTGATATTGCCGAGCTCATCAACGCCCTGGAAACCGGCAACCACAACCACACGACCGGCCTTGAGATCAGCGCGAATCTTCTGATCGTCAATTTTCAGGATACGGGCCTTGGTGTGCGAGCTGTCCGTGAGGATGCGCACCTGGCTGCCGGTGTAGGACACGGCCGGCACACCACGCTTGTTCAGCGCCATGGACAGCAGACCAATAGTCACCTGCTCGCCCGTGGATACAATCATATCCAGCTCACGCGGCAACGGCTGATCGCTGATTTGCTTGGCCAGGTCGATCAGGCGATTGGTTTCGCCGCTCATGGCCGATAGCACGATCACCAGATCATTGCCGGCTTCGCGGAACTTCTTAACTTTATCGGCGACCTGCTCGATTCTCTCGACAGTGCCGACCGAGGTGCCTCCGAATTTCTGTACGATCAAAGCCATTTCAAAGCAGCCTCAGCCCATAAAGGGCGCCCATTTATCATTCAAACGACGCGCCGTTACTAGACAACGGCGCGTTCTGGACCTCAGATACCCTGCTCGACAAATGGCACGGTCAGAGCCAGCGCGGCGTCCAGGGCTGCAGCATCAACACCGCCACCTTGCGCCATGTCCGGACGACCACCGCCCTTCCCGCCCACTGCCGCAGCAGCCTGCTTCATCAAATCACCGGCTTTGAGTTGGCCAGTCAGGTC
Organism: Pseudomonas sp. FSL R10-2964; assembly: GCF_009600035.1. Classification (NCBI taxonomy): domain Bacteria; kingdom Pseudomonadati; phylum Pseudomonadota; class Gammaproteobacteria; order Pseudomonadales; family Pseudomonadaceae; genus Pseudomonas; species Pseudomonas sp. FSL R10-2964. Next base: position 2,511 of record NZ_WIWH01000012.1, read on the forward strand.
TTTGGTTACGCCTGCAACCAGTACAACCTTGTCTTCATGGACACTGCCGAGCAGGATCACCGCACGGCCGAGCTTGTTCTTCAGCTGATCTACCAGCGCCAGAAGCGCTTTGCCGTCTTGACCGTCCAGGCGGGCGGTCAACACTTTCACGCCTTTTACGTCCACCGCCGACGATGACAGATCATCACCCGCTGCGCTTGCGGCCTTGGCCTGCAACTGCTCAAGCTGTTTTTCCAGCTGACGGTTGCGCTCAAGTACCGCCGACAATTTGTCGACCAGGTTCTCGCGCGAGCCCTTGACCAGGCTGGCGGCTTCCTTGAGCTGCTCTTCGGCAGCATTGAGGTAAGCCAGTGCGGCTGCGCCGGTCACCGCTTCAATACGACGGATACCGGAGGCTACACCGCCTTCGCTGATGATTTTCATCAGGCCGATATCACCGGTGCGCTTGGCGTGGATACCACCACACAGCTCAACCGAGAAATCACCACCCATGCTCAGCACGCGCACGCTGTCGCCGTACTTCTCGCCAAACAGCGCCATGGCGCCTTTTTCCTTGGCGGTTTCGATGTCGGTTTCTTCAGTCTCGACCGGGGTATTCTTGCGAATCTCGGCGTTGACGATATCTTCCAGCGCCTTGATCTGCTCAGGCTTGATCGCTTCGAAGTGACTGAAGTCAAAACGCATGCGCTGGCTGTCAACCAGAGAGCCTTTCTGCTGAACGTGCTCGCCCAGAACCTGGCGCAAGGCGGCGTGCAGCAAGTGGGTGGCCGAGTGGTTCAGCGCCGTGGCGTGACGCACATCGGCGTCCACCTGGGCTTCAACGGTTTCGCCCACTTTCAGGCCGCCCGCAGCAACCACGCCGTGGTGCAGGAAAGCGCCACCGGTCTTGGTGGTGTCGCGCACGTCAAAGCGGGCAGCACCCGCCTGCAGGTAACCGCAATCGCCGACCTGACCGCCCGATTCGGCATAGAACGGGGTCTGGTCGAGAATCACCACACCCTCGTCGCCTTCGTTCAGGCTGGCAACCGACTGCCCTTCTTTATACAGCGCAACCACCTTGGCCGAGGCCTGGGTAGCGTTGTAACCGACAAACTCAGTCGGCACGTCGACTTTGACCAGGGTGTTGTAGTCCAGGCCAAACGAGCTGGCCGAACGGGCACGCACACGCTGGGCTTCCATCTCGCGTTCGAAGCCTTCTTCGTCCACGGTCAGGTTGCGCTCGCGGGCGATATCGGCCGTCAGGTCCATCGGGAAGCCGTAGGTGTCGTAGAGCTTGAACACTACGTCGCCAGGCACCACGGTGCCCTTGAGCTCAGCCAGATCCAGCTCGAGGATTTTCAGACCCTGCTCCAGGGTCTTGGAGAACTGCTCTTCTTCAGCCTTGAGCACGCGCTCGATATTGGCCTGCTCGCGCACCAGCTCCGGGAAGCTGGCACCCATCTCGGCCACCAGGGCCGCGACGATCTTGTAGAAGAAATTGCCAGTAGCACCCAGCTTGTTGCCATGACGGCAGGCGCGACGAATGATGCGGCGCAGCACGTAGCCGCGACCTTCGTTCGATGGCAGTACACCGTCGGCGATCAGGAAGCTGCACGAACGGATATGGTCCGCTACCACCTTGAGCGATGCCTGGCCTTCGTTGGCGCAGCCGATCGCGTCCGCCGCTGCGGTCAGCAGGCTCTGGAACAGGTCGATATCGTAGTTGGAGTTGACGTGCTGCATCACCGCACTGATCCGCTCCAGGCCCATGCCGGTGTCTACCGACGGCGCTGGCAACGGATGCAACACGCCATCGGCGGTGCGGTTGAACTGCATGAAAACGTTGTTCCAGATTTCGATGTAACGGTCGCCGTCTTCGTCTGGCGAGCCCGGCGGGCCACCCCAGATTTCCGGGCCGTGATCGTAGAAAATCTCGGTGCACGGGCCGCACGGGCCGGTATCGCCCATGGTCCAGAAGTTGTCCGATGCATACGGCGCGCCCTTGTTGTCGCCGATACGGATCATGCGCTCGGCAGGCACGCCGACGTCCTGGGTCCAGATGTCGTAGGCTTCGTCATCGCTGGCGTAGACGGTCACCCACAGCTTGTCTTTGGGCAGCTTGAGAACACCGGTCAGGAAGGTCCAGGCGAAATTGATCGCATCTTTCTTGAAGTAATCGCCAAAGCTGAAATTGCCGAGCATTTCAAAGAAGGTGTGGTGACGGGCGGTGTAACCGACGTTTTCCAGGTCGCTGTTCTTGCCGCCGGCACGCACGCACTTCTGGCTGCTGGTCGCTCGGGTGTAGGCACGTTTTTCTTGACCCAGGAAACAGTCCTTGAACTGGTTCATCCCCGCGTTGGTGAACAGCAGGGTCGGGTCGTTATTAGGGACCAAGGAGCTGGAAGGGACACGGGTGTGACCTTGCTCCTCGAAGAAGCGAAGGAAGGCTTCACGGATTTCTGCGCTTTTCATAGGTTCTTCCACGGAGGCTGCGGCCAGAGGCAAGTAAATCACGTCAATCGACAGTGCGACTCGCAAAGGGCCGCATTATATCGGCCCTTCGCCCCGGGTACAGCGTGTTTATACGATAGCGACAAGCAATTGGACGGATTGAACGCTTATTGAAGGGAAAACTCGGCAAAAACCGCTATCACCTGCTCAATCTGGCTGCGACTGACATCCATGTGCGTCACCATTCGCAAGCGCGGCGCGGCACTGAGCCTGATCCCCTGGCCGGCCGCAAAGGCCTTGAGTGCCTCGGCACGCTCACCGATCTGGACGTAGACCATATTGGTCTGCACCGGCTCAACCTCATAACCGGCAGCACGCAGGCCCTCGGCCAGCAACTGGGCATTGGCATGGTCATCGGCCAGACGCGCCACCTGATGATCCAGTGCATACAGCCCGGCAGCCGCCAGTTGACCGGCCTGGCGCATGCCGCCCCCGACCATCTTGCGCAGGCGTCGGGCGCGGGAGACAAGCTCGGCGGTGCCGCACAGCACCGACCCCACGGGCGCGCCCAGGCCTTTGGACAGGCAGACCGATACCGAATCGAAATGGCGGGTGATATCACCGGCGTCAACGCCCAGTTTGACCGCCGCGTTGTACAACCGCGCGCCATCAAGATGCAGCGCCAGGCCGTGCTCGCGGGTCAGGCGGCCGGCAGCTGCCAGGTACTCGGTGGGCAGCACCTTGCCTTGCATGGTGTTTTCCAGCGCAAGCAGGCGGGTGCGGGCAAAGTGGAAGTCATCCGGTTTGATCGCGGCAGCCACCTGTTTCAGATCAAGCGAGCCATCGGCCTGCACCTCCAGCGGTTGCGGCTGAATGGACCCCAGGACCGCCGCCCCGCCACCTTCATACTTATAGGTGTGAGCCTGCTGACCGACGATGTATTCATCACCGCGCTCGCAATGCGCCATCAAGGCCAGCAGGTTGCTCATGGTGCCCGTAGGCACAAACAGCCCCCTGGCAAAGCCCAGGCGCAATGCCAGCTCGGATTCCAGTTTGTTCACCGAAGGATCTTCGCCATACACATCATCGCCCATAGGCGCATTTGCCATGGCTTCACGCATGCCTGGGGTGGGTTGGGTCACGGTGTCACTACGAAGATCGATAACAGTCATGGGAGCGGCCTCAACAAGAAGTGATCATCTCTGGATGCTAATCGGGGTATTCCCTTTCAAACAAGTGCAGTACGCACAGGATTAGCCATATTCAAGGGTTGATCCGGGAATCTGCAGGTAACACAGCAAAAATATTGATAGCTATTAGCAAAAAGCAGCCATGCATCTGCGAAAAAATTGTGATACAAAATGCCCGTCGCCAGAAAGGCTGGCGGCAACGTTCTCAGGGCGGGGTGCGACTCCCCACCGGCGGTAATTGCGCGCAAAGCGCATAGCCCGCGAGCGCTTGGCACATTCTTGAGCTTCGGCCAGGAATAAACCAAGGTCAGCAGACCCGGTGTGATCCCGGGGCCGACGGTCATAGTCCGGATGAAGAGAGAACGGGATTGGCGCCAAAGGGCCGTCAACCAGGCGGGATAGTGGCGATGCCGTATGGCCGTGCGCTGCCCTCCTGAACGCACCCTTTAATCCCATTCGATTCATATGCCCTGTTTTTCACACAAACAGGAATCTGAACATGCAACCTACAGCTATTCACCACAACGAACGTGTCGCATTTATCCAGGCTTCCTGGCACAAAGAGATTGTCGACCAGAGCCGCAAGGGCTTCCTGGCCGAAATGCTGGTGCTGGGCTATCAGGAAAGCGACATCGATTTCTTCGAAGTCGGCGGCGCATTCGAGATCCCGCTGCACGCCAAACTGCTGGCCAAGACCGGTCGTTACGCCGGAATTGTCGGCGCCGCACTGGTCGTGGATGGCGGCATCTACCGTCACGACTTTGTTGCCCAGACGGTCGTCAGCGGCCTGATGCAAGTACAGCTGGAAACCGAAGTGCCGGTGTTCTCCGTCAGCCTCACGCCGCACCACTTCCACGCCGGTGAGGAGCATCAGAAGTTTTTCTTTGAGCACTTCGTGCACAAAGGCCAGGAAGCCGCCCGGACGTGCGTAGACACACTGCAGAAAATCCGCACCATCAAGCGCATGGATACCCAGCAAAAACGCGCGGTGTAATGCCTGATTCCCCGGCCAGCCCTGAAACCAGGCTCGCCGGGGAGCACACCATAAACATGTAACGCACACATAAGCCATCCAGGCGTTTCAATTGTCGACACAGGTGCCCGGTCACCGATGACATTTGAACTTGACGCCCAGGAGCATCTCTTATGTGCCCAACCCCGCCCCCAGTAACAACTACCCCTCTGCCAGCCCCTCATCATTTCGAGTTTGACGGCGGTGCCCAGGCCCCGCTCGAAAGAACCGAAACAACGGTTTCACACCCCCTGCCCCATGTGACAGAGAGCACCACACAAAGCATTCTTCATATTGGCGATAACGCCACCCTCGTGCGCTACGTCACTGAAGGCGTCCTGTACCCCCGCCCCATTGACCGCCTGGTCTTCCGCGCCTCGGTGGCGCGGGCATCCATTTGCGTCACCAAGGGCGACAACGACTCTCTGCTGATCGACCTGAACCATGAGCGCTATCGGATAAAGCCTGCAAGTGCAAAGCAGATCATCGAAATTCATACCTTGAACGGCAACGATACGGTTTACATCGCCGACACCCTGAAAAACACCTTTCATATCGAAACCGGCCCCGGCAATGACACCGTCGTGACCAGCAGCGGCAAGTCCACGGTGCTGACCGGTACTGGCGATGACATGGTGATGACCCGTGGGGGTGCCAGCTACGTAGACACTGGAGATGGCAATGACATCGTCAACGCCAATGGCACGGGCACAACCGTTGCCTACACGGGCAAAGGGGCAGACTTTTTTCGTGGCGGGGCCGGCATGGCCTTTATCGACGCAGGAGAAGGTGACGATGTAGCCGTCGGAGGCCAGGGCCACAGCATTCTATGCGGGGGCGACGGCGATGACCTTATTACAGCCGGAGCGGGCTCCAATGTGATCTATACCGGCCAGGGCCAGGACATCCTCAATCAAATAAAAGACAGGGACAAAGTATTCACCGACAGCGAGCCCACCTATATCGCCGAAGGCAGAATCACCCCGCACAAAAAGGTCGCCAATACATTTATTGGCAGCCCAATCCCCCTGCCGGAATCAGGGCTGATTATTCAAGGCAGCGAAGAGTTTATCGTAAGGGTTCAGGATGACTTGAAACTGTTGCTGAGCTCCGGCAACGGGAGCCAGCTACTGCGCGAACTGACAAAAAGTATTCGTAAAAGCCAGAAACCCATCACCATCGCCGAACTCAAGCAGGTAAATAACGGCCTATACATACCCAATCTGGGTGATGGCCGGTCTTTTATTCAGGTCGGGATGGCAGGTCTGCCTGATTTCGGAGGAACGGTGTACTACAACCCGGCATTTTCCACACCCGGCGCGATACCGCTTACCTCTCTGTACCACGAGCTATGCCACGCCTACAACTTTGTCACGGGCACACGATTTTTAGGCGCAAGCCCCGACGGGCATCAGGGAACCAAGCAAGCTGCGCTGGTGAAAAATGATGAACTGCAGGCCGTGGGCTTACCTTGCAACACAGAGCCCTTTGACTTCGATAAAGACCCTGCAACCCCTGCCCTCCCCACGAACCCGGCACAGTTCAGCGAAAACGGCATACGCGAAGAACTGGGGCTGCCCCTGCGCAAAACCTATATCTATTACTCGGATGATTAACCCTGTGGGGCCAGGGTTGTCGGTTCGATAATGATACCGGCGCGCAGGCCATTTTTGACTTTAGGGTTGGGAAAGATGATCCGCGCACCCTCTTCTTCAATAATCCAGCGGGTTTTGCCGGCGTCTTGCGCCAGCAGATAGCCCTTGGGCAACTCGCTGAAATTTTCGATATCGGCAGGCAAGTGCAGGATAAAGGCATCACTGTGCTTGATGACTTCACGCGCCACACTGAACAACTGCAAACCCTCGAGCGAAGCATCGGCCAGTGCTGGCTCGCTACCCTCGATCATCTGCTGCAAACGCTGCTCCAGACGTTCGACATTGACTCCGCCGTTCTGCCCGAAAGGCCGGGCCTTGCCCAACTCAAGGGTAAACGCCTCGGCGCCCAAGCGATCGTAGGTATAGGCACTGAACACAATGGAGGGCTTGTTTTGCAACAGCACCGCTTCCATCCCGGCCGCACGCAAGCGCGACAGCTCTTCGCGAGAGTGGCTACGGCCCTCCTTGAAGGGATACAACGCAAACTGCTCGATCTTCGACCCTCGAATGGCCGTGTGCAAGTCGTAGTGCAGACGAGTACGCCCGGGAGGGCTGAAAAAGGTTTCAGCCAGGTGTTCAAGCTCGCAAGCACGCAGGGCTTCGGGGCCACTGCTGCTTTCGTGACGGCCGTTGAACAGCCGGTTGAGGTCTTCCTCGACAAAACGTGCGCCAGTACGCATGGCGCCGGGGTTGCCGAACAGGAACAGAATTCGCGCACGGGGCTTGATAGTACCCCGTGCAATGGCCTGCAACAGGCGATCAAGCAACTCGATCGGCGCTGTTTCATTGCCATGGATGCCGGCTGACAACAACAGATCCATACCGTTGTCACGAGCCTCGGGCGGGCGCACTTCAAGCGCGCCTTCGGTCAGCCAGCGCATCCGCACGCCGTCGACAGTCAGTTGAGTTTTCTCGGCCGGTTCACGTCCGGCCAAGGTCAGTTCAAGCAGTTTGCCGAGAGCGAGCATAGAACTTCCTTATCAGTGGTTGCAGTCCGGACCGTGTACGTGACCGTCTTCATCATCGCCCAGATCAGCCGGTTCCATTTCCAGTTGCAGGCTCACAAGGTTAGTCGCCAATGGGCGCAGCAGCAGGTTGGCGTATTCGGCATCGCCTTCTTCAACGTCTACACCGATCAGCAACTGGCCACGGCCGTCCTGCTGGATCCACAATTCCTTGCCCTGCCACATGACGGCAACGCGCGTGCAGGACGTTTCCAGCTGGGTACCGTCGGTGTCTTCAAGGATCAGCTTCAGGGTATCAGTCATTTCATCGCTCTCATTGGGGTGTGAAGGTGCGTGCCCGGCGTCAACTATCACCCAGGCACAGCGCCTTTCAATTGATCTGGAAGGGGTAAACCGCGCCCAGTTTAAGGATTTGCGTCAGTTCATCCAATGCCGTGCGGCATTCAAGCAGCAATTGTGGATCAGCCAGGTCACTTTCGCGCAAAGCATCACGATAATGTTTGTTCACCCAGACCGTCAGGGTGTCGTACAGCGCCGGGGTCATGATCACGCCGGGGTTGACGGCCGCCAGCTCGGTTTCGTTGAGCGCGACCCGCAGGCGCAGGCACGCCGGACCACCGCCATTCTGCATGCTCTGCTTGAGGTCGAACACCTTGACCTCACGGATCGGCCCGCCAGCGGCCGTCAGCCCTTGCAGGTACTGCCACACGCGCGGGTTGGCACGACACTCTTCAGGCACGATCAATAGCATCGAGCCATCGGCGCGGCTCAGCAGTTGGCTGTTGAACAGATAAGAGCGCACGGCATCTTCCACGGCCACCTGATCACGGGGCACGCTGATCGACTGGAAGTTGGCGCCGCGGGTCGCCAGCTTGGCCTGCAACTCGGCCAGCATCTGCTCGGTATTGAGGAAAGCATCCTGGTGATGGAACAACAGTTCACCATTACCCACGGCGATCACGTCGTTATGAAACACACCCTGGTCAATGACCGCAGGATTTTGCTGGGCAAACACCACACCCTCCTCGCTCAGGCCATGCAGGCGAGCCACTGCCTGCGAAGCCTCGAGGGTCTGGCGCGCCGGGTATTTTTGCGGTGCCGGGTAACGACTGTCGAACGCACTGCGGCCGAACACAAAAAACTCGACACCGGCCTCACCATAATCGCGGCAAAAACGCGTGTGGTTGGCTGCACCTTCATCGCCAAATTGCGCCACTGCCGGCAAAGCCGCGTGGTGGGCAAAATGCTCCTGATCGGCAAACATCGCGCCCAGCACGCGACTGGTGGTCGGGTGCTCGATACTGCGATGGTATTTGCAATTGAGGTTGGCAGCGGTGAAGTGCACGCGACCGTCAGCGGTGTCGGCACTGGGGCTGACTGTGGCCGCATTGGCTACCCACATGCTAGAGGCCGAGCAGCTGGCGACCAGCAATGGCATGGCCTCTTTGGCGGCGCGCTCGATCACCTGAGCATCAGTCCCGGCAAAACCCAGGCTGCGCAAGGCAGCAACGTCCGGACGCTCTTGCGGGGCCAGCACGCCCTGGACAAAGCCCATGTCCATCAACGCTTTCATTTTTTCCAGGCCTTGCAGCGCAGCTTCCTTAGGGTTGGAAGCCTGCTGGCTGTTGCTCTGGGAAGCGACGTTGCCAAACGACAAACCGCCATAGTTATGGGTCGGCCCCACTAAACCGTCAAAATTGACTTCAAAGGACTTCATCAGCGAGGCTCCGGAAAACGGTTATAAGTCATACAGCACCTGTGGGAGCGAGCCAGCTCGCGAATGGCCTTTAAGGTTTTCGCGAGCAGGCTCGCTCCCACAGGGTTGAGATAAGCGTTACGACATCCGCACGCCCGGGGTCAGCGCTGCTGGCAAAGCCAGAGTCGGCGTTTCAAGGGAAGCCACCGGGTATGCGCAATAATCCGCCGCGTAGTAGGCACTGGCGCGATGATTGCCCGACGCCCCGATACCACCAAATGGCGCACTGCTCGCCGCGCCGGTCAATTGTTTGTTCCAGTTGACGATACCGGCGCGGCTTTCGAGCCAGAACTGCTGGTAACGCGCTTCGGAATCCGACAGCAACCCGGCCGCCAGACCAAACGCCGTGTTGTTGGCTTCAGCAATCGCCGCATCAAAGTCAGCGTAGCGAATCACTTGCAGCAATGGCCCGAACAGTTCTTCGTCCAAACGATCGCCAACCTCTGTCACATCGATAATGCCCGGCGTCAGCAAGGCGGCATTACTGTCTGGCTGGTGCATTTCCAGCAAGGCCACAGCCCCCGACCCCAGCAACACTTCCTGGGCATCCATCAAGGCGCGCGCTGCGCCAAGGGAAATCACCGACCCCATGAATGGCGCCGGCTGCTGATCGAAAGCACCCACTTCGATGCTCTGACTCACTTCAACCAGGCGCGTCAGCAGGCTGTCGCCCCATGCGCCTTGCGGCACCAGCAAGCGGCGGGCACAGGTGCAACGCTGCCCGGCGGAGATAAAGGCCGACTGGATGATGGTGTACACCGCTGCGTCCAGGTCCTCTACCTGATCGACCACCAGCGGGTTGTTGCCACCCATTTCCAGAGCCAGGATTTTGTCCGGGCGCCCGGCAAATTGCTGGTGCAGGGCATTGCCGGTGCGGCTCGAACCGGTGAAGAACAACCCGTCGATACCCGTGTGCGCCGCCAGGGCGATACCGGTGTCGCGTGCGCCCTGCAGCAGGTTGAGCACGCCCGCAGGCAGACCCGCTTCGATCCAGCACTTGACCGTCAGCTCGGCGACTTTAGGGGTCAGCTCGCTCGGTTTGAATACCACGCTGTTACCCGCCAGCAACGCCGGAACAATGTGCCCGTTGGGCAAATGACCGGGGAAGTTGTACGGGCCGAAAACAGCCACTACACCATGAGGCTTGTGACGCAAAACGGCCGTGGCATCGCCCAGCGGTCCGCTTTTTTCACCCGTGCGCTCGCGGTAGCTCTGCACCGAAATCGCCACTTTATTGATCATGCTGGTGACTTCGGTGGCCGACTCCCAGAGGGGTTTGCCGGTTTCTTCACCGATGCAGCGCGACAGTTCGTCGGCGTGGTTTTTAAGGCTTGCGGCAAACGCTTCGAGCACGCTCAGGCGCTGCTCGAAAGTCTGTTTGGCCCACTGCGGGAAAGCCTGGCGCGCAGCCTTCACGGCGGCATCCACTTGCCCGGCATCGGCGCCCTTGCCAGCCCAAAGCACGTGTTGGGTAACCGGGTTCAGCGACTCCAAAGCCTCGCCCTGCCCGCTCTGCCAGGTACCTGCGATATACAACGTACTCATTATTTTGACTCCCGTGGGACCACTGACTGGGCGGACAAGGCAACGGCGCGCACCTGGTCGCCCGCGCTCAGTTGCAGGCGTTTGGCGGTCAGCGGGTCGACCACCAGGGTGCCAGCAGCCAGCCGCGCAGGGGCGGCCGTGATGCGGCAATTTTCTCGTTTGCGGTTGTGCATCAGGTAAGGCGTTGCGTCGTCACCCGGTGTGCCAATAGCCAGTACCAGCGCTTCGCTGTCGCGCACTGCGCGGATCTTGCTGGTTTCACACTCAACCGCCGGGCCTGCGTCAAAAATATCGACGTAGCCCTGATAACTGAAGCCTTCGCTTTTAAGCATGTTCAAGGCCGGTTCGGTGTGGGTATGCACCTTGCCGATCACCGCTCGGGCATCTTCGGACAGGAAACAGGTGTACACCGGGAACTTGGGCATCAACTCGGCGATAAAGGCTTTGTTGCCCACGCCGGTCAGGTAGTCGGCCTGGCTGAACTCCATTTTGAAAAAGTGCCGGCCCAGGCTTTCCCAAAAGGGCGAGCGGCCACTTTCATCGGACATGCCACGCATTTCGGCAATGATCTTGCTGCCAAACAGCTCCGGGAACTCGGCGATAAACAGCATCCGCGCCTTGGCCAGCAGGCGGCCATTGAGCCCGGTACGGTAATCGGCACTGAGGAACAACGAGCACAGCTCGGAGTTACCGGTCAGGTCATTGGCCAGAAACAGGGTCGGGATTTCGCGGTAAATATTCAACTCTTGAGAGGCGCTGACCGTCAGGCCCACACGGAAGTTGTACCAGGGTTCACGCAGACCGACGGCACCGGCAATGGCAGAAATACCCACCACTTTGCCATCGTCGTTTTCGAGCACAAACAGATAGTCCGCATCGCCACGCTCGGCTTCGCCACGGAAGGTTTTCTCAGCCCAGGTGACCCGATGCAGCAAGCGCTCTTCGTTGGCCGGCAAGGTGGTCAGGCCGGTGCCGGTGCTGCGTGCCAGCTCAATCAGGGCCGGTAAATCGCTGTTGCGTACAGGACGAACGATCATGCTATCTCCTTGGACGGGGCTCGCTGACGACCCCCGCGAAACTCGCTCAAACGCGTTATACCGCTACCACTCGTACGCTGGCACCTTCGCCAACACCAAGTGCTTCGGCCGCTTCCAGATCCAGCGTGACCGGTTTGCCCGGCGCCCAATCCAGCTCCAGCAATACGGCGCGGTAATCCTGTAGCTGGGCATTGGCCACCAGATACTGACGTCCACCGCCTGTGCTCAGTGCGCCGATCTTGACCGGAACCACGCGGCTCTGGGCGATTGAGCGGATGCCCGAAACCCGGGCATGCAAGGTCGGGCCACCGTCGAAAATATCGATGTAGTGATCGGTCTCGAAACCTTCGCGCATCAGGATGTCAAAGGTGATCTGCGCACGCGGGTGGACTTGCCCCATGGCCTCTTGGGCGGTGTCAGGCAGCAGCGGCACGTAAATCGGGTAATGCGGCATCAGCTCGGCAAGGAAGGTGCGGCTTTTAAGCCCGCACAGACGCTCGGCGGCGGCATAGTTCAAGTCGAAGAAGTTGCGGCCAATGGCGTCCCAGAACGGCGAGTCGCCATTTTCATCGCTGTAGCCAACGATCTCGGTGACCACGGAGTCGGCAAAACGCTCCGGGTGGTTGGCCACAAACAGCAGGCGGCCACGGGAGTTGAGTTCGGACCAGGCCGACCCCACCAGTTCCGGGACCACATAAAAACTGGTCAGCAGGCTGTTACCGGTCAGATCATGGCACTGCGACAGGACGTGAATCTTGTTGTGAATCTTAAGTTCGCGGGAGGCGTGCACGAACGTCTCGTTACGGAAGCTGTAAAACGGCTCCGAATAACCGGCCGAGGCCACGATCGCCGAGCACCCCACCAACTTGCCGGCAGCGGTGTCTTCAAGGACGAAAAAATAGCTTTCTTCGCCATTGAAGCTCACTTCGGCAGCGAACGAGGTTTCAGACGCGGCGATCTTGTCGCGCAGGCGTTCGATATCGTCCGGCAATGAAGTGACACCAATCGGGCTGTCCGCAGCCAGACGCTGTACCTCGCCCAGATCAGCCATTTGCGCAGGGCGCATCACCAGCATGGTGTCACTCCTTAATCCTTGAATTGCATAGAGGGGTATAGGCCGAACAGTCGAGTGCACCCGGGATTTCAACTGTGGGAGCGGGCTTGCTCGCGATGACGTCACTGCGGCGTGACTGACACACCGCGCTGCCTGTATCGCGAGCAAGCCCGCTCCGACATTGAAAGCCCTGTGCATTGAGCCTGGCCCGGCACATTAAATTCGGTTCGACGCCCGGCAAGCCGGGCGTCGAGGTCACACTCAGGCTTGCGTCAGATTCTTTACGGCACGTTCGAAGCGGTTCAGACCTTCTTCGATATCGGCCTCGTCAACCACCAGGCTTGGCGCGAAACGCACAACGTCGGGGCCGGCCTGCAGAATCATCAGGTTTTCTTTTTCAGCAGCATTGAAAATGTCCTTGGCGCGGCCCTTCCAGGCATCGTTCAGCACACAACCCAGCAGCAGGCCCATGCCACGCACTTGAGTGAACAGGCCGTATTGCTGGCCGATTTGCTCAAGGCGGGTCTTGAACAGGTCATGCCTGGCCTTGACGCCTTGCAGTACCTCTGGCGTGTTGATCACATCGATTACCGCATTGCCGACTGCACACGCCAGCGGGTTACCGCCGTAGGTGGTGCCGTGGGTGCCGACAACCAGATGCTTGGCCAGCGCTTCGGTGGTCAGCATGGCTGCGATCGGGAAACCGCCGCCCAGGCTCTTGGCGCTGGTCAAAATATCCGGGGTCACGCCGTAATGCATGTAGGCAAACAGCTCGCCGGTACGACCCATGCCGGTTTGAACTTCGTCAAACACCAGCAACGCATTGTGCTGGTCGCACAGTTCGCGGGCGCCTTGCAGGTAAGCCTGCTCGGCCGGCAGCACGCCGCCTTCGCCCTGGATCGGCTCCAGCACCACTGCGCAGGTCTTGTCCGAAATCGCCGCTTTCAGCGCATCAAGGTCGTTGAACGGAACATGGGTAATGCCGGTGATTTTCGGACCAAAACCGTCGGAGTACTTCGACTGCCCGCCCACGTTCACGGTGAATAGCGTGCGGCCGTGAAAGCTGTTGAGCGCGGCGATGATTTCGTACTTCTCGCTGCCGAAACGGTCATGGGCGACACGACGGGCCAGCTTGAAAGCGGCTTCGTTGGCTTCAGCGCCCGAGTTGCAGAAGAACACACGCTCGGCAAAGGTCGAGTCCACCAGTTTTTTCGCCAGGCGCAACGCCGGCTCGTTGGTGAACACGTTGGACACATGCCAAAGAGTATTCGCCTGCTCAGTCAAGGCACCGACCAATGCCGGATGCGCATGGCCAAGAACGTTAACGGCAATGCCGCCCGCGAAGTCGATCAGCTCCCGACCGGCCTGATCCCACACTCGGGAACCGGCACCACGCACAGGAATAAAGGCTGCAGGCGCGTAGTTGGGAACCATGACCTGGTCGAAATCGGCGCGTTGCACCGGGGCTTGCTCAACGGACATCGGAGTCTCCTGAAGAGGAACGCCTGCCTAAACTGGCGAGCGATGGGGGAATTGTAGGGACACATCGGGAGCACGCCTTGTCGCCAAGCGACAACTTCTTATAGCGCCAAACCACGATTTACAAAGGCATTACGACAATGCGACATATTCCGTCACAAAGGCGCAGTTTAAACGCTGGGGCGTCTTTGCGGCAGCACTCTGGCGCGCTGATTTGCCCGGAAAACGCGAGTTTTTGCCGATCACCGCCGGATCTGTACGTATGGGTGCTAAATATGTATGGATTGATCGCTGATTGTTGATGCAAAGCCTCCGCCAGCCAGCAAATATTTGCGCTTTTTAACGGGCTCGTACTGGCGGATCTTGAAGGTACTCCATCAGGACATACGAGTACCGGACATGCCAGATCCAACACCTCTTGCGCCCCTGAAACCGCCCCCTGAAAAAGGGTTAACAGCGGCGAACCGACTCCAGACCATCCCCCACTTCACGACCATTGTCGAGGCCATGCCGCCCTGGGCCACGTCCCTTGGCCGACCGACCCTGAACGCATTGAAAGGGACGTCCCCCAGCCTTCACCCAACCTTGAGGACCCTCACGCCCGCTCAGGGCGACACCTTGCGCAAAACGTTTGCAGCGCGATGGGCCGCCCGCAACGATGTTGAAAAAGACCTGGCAAGGGTCGTAGATGTTCACGGGTTTGCGGCGCCCTTGCTGAACAACCTTATTAAACGCCAATATCAGCTGGACCTGGATGTACACAACACCTTTATCAATCTGTATATCCCGAACTACCTGCCTGTCATCGGCCTGCGCGAAAGCGGTACCACGACCTGGCGCGTGTCCCTGCTAGACGCGGCCCTGCACAACTTTGAACTGCATGAAACCCTGCCCTATGCCTACCTCTCAGGCTCGGGGTATATCAGCCGCCCCGATGCCCAGGGGCATTTCAAGCAGCTCAATCACATCACCGAGCACATGCCCGTGCAGGCGTTCACGGCCTTGTGCCGAACACTGAATCTGGGCGCCCGCTACAAGGACCATCTCACGCGCCATCTGGGTCTTGACGATCATGGCAGGCAGTTAAGGCTGAAAAACAAAATACTGGACAGTCAACGCGCCGACCTGAAGGCCGATCTGACCTACGCCGTGATGACCAGACAGATCGGCCTGCCCCTGTATGAGTCACTGGATGCCTTTCTCATAGGCCTGGACAACCGTTGGCTGACCTATCGCCTGACAGTGCTCTCCCTCGACATCGAAAGCCCGCTGATCTTCATGCCGGTACATCAACGATCGGTAGTTGCGTACATACCCCACGACCCCCTGCATCCGGTCAAGGAATACTCATCGATCGGCGAGTGCATGGCGCATCTGACCGAACGCCTGAAAAGCACTTCCTACCAGCATTTCTTCAGCCGCTTCGTCGCCCACGACCGATTGGGGGCTTTTCTGGAGGGTCTTAAAAGAACCTACTGGCAGGTCATCCCCGACACCCCCATCGCACCGGGCGCAACGCTACCAGACGCACTGGTTGCGCAAACCCTGATACCGATCGAAAAACCCGCAATTGAATACCTGCTGGTGCCGATACCTGATGACCTCTGGGAAACGCTTTACAGCAGGCAACTGGCAAAAATTTTCAACGATGCCAAAAGCCTCGCCGTGTCGACCGATGCCGAAGACCGCAAAACCCGTGAGGCACGCCTTGAACGCCTGAAAGGCATTGGCATGGCACTGCTGAATGCCGCAGCCTTTGTCATCGCGCCTTTTGTACCTGTCGTCGGCGAACTGATGCTGCTGCAAATGGCCTGGCAACTGCTGGACGACACCTATGAGGGTATCCACGACTGGGTGCAAGGCAAGACCACTGAAGCATTCGAACACCTGTTCGGGGTGCTGGAGAGCGGTATCCAGGCAGGTTTTTTTGCGGCGGGCACAAAAGTGCTGGGAGGCTTGCTGCCCAAGCCATCCGCCTTTGTACAAGGCATGAAACCTGTCACCTGCAACGATGGCGCCACTCGATTGTGGAACCCTGACATCAGCGCCTACCACCACGACCTGGCCCTGCCCGAACACCTCGCGTCCGACGAACTGGGCCTGCAGTACCACCAGGACAAAACACTGCTGACCCTCAGTTCCGGGCAGCAAGCCCGACACACGCTGGTACTGGACAAGACCGAAAGCGCCGGCCCTTATACCTTGCGTCACCCGACACGGCCCCACGCCTACGGCCCCCGGATGCAGCACAACGGTGAAGGCGCCTGGCTGATGGAGGGTGAGCGCCCGCAAACCTGGCAAGGCTCGATCCTTATGCGTCGGCTCGGCCCTGTCGCCGAGGGCTTCAGCGATGCCGAGCTGGAGAAGCTGCGAATTATCAGCGGCACCGATGAAGGCGTGTTGCGAAGGGTTCACCTGCATAACGAACCGACTCCGCCTCTGCTCAAAGACTGTATGGCACGACTGAGGATCCAAAAACAAAATATCGAGGACATCACCCGTATTCGCCAAGGGCGAGCCCTTTCAACCAAGGGGAACTGGCTGGAAAGCCTGCCCACCGAATTACCCGGCTGGCCGCCAGACAAAGCCCTGAATGTCTTTGTCGATGAAACCCTCAGTGGCATGGCCCATGTCTACGGTGCCCCCGAGGCACTCCCCGAGGACTCTCTCAGGATTTCTCAGCAGGACATCAAGAACGGCAAACTGTGGCCCCTGATTGTCGACAACTTCAACACGCCTCAACTCGATGCCCTGCTGGGCCCGCGCGCAACAAAGACAGAAGCCGTCAACACCCTGCAGGCCAAGGTGTCCGACTACGCCCGGCAACGACGGGAAGACATCTTCGACCATCAGTACGCCAGGGAGCGCCAGACAAAAAACCCGGCAGCGCGATTGATAGAAAGCACCTTTGCGCACCTGCCCGCCCCTATCACCCAAGCGCTGCTTGAGACCACCAGCACGCTCGAGAAAACCACCCTCCTCGAGAATGGCAGAATCCCCCTGAGGGTAAAAAATCTGGCCACCGAGCTGGAACACCAAACCCGCATAGCTCACGCCCAGGAGGGACTGCTTGAAGATGACCTGCTGACTCCAGACGGCGAAAAACTGGCCATAAACACCCTGAAAACCTACACCGATGCGATCCACGACCTTCATCTCGAGGTGCGCGATCTGGTCGTTGACGGCACCTTGCGCTGCAGCCATGCCCCCAAGGACGCCAGGCACACCCGAATACTGGTTCGTAAAGGTCCGGACGCCTATGAGACCTACGATGGCGAGCATGCCCTGCTGCATCCAGCCTCGCGCTTTCACGGTGCGCTGATGAAGGCGCTCCCCGAACGCAACAGCGAGCACCTGAAATCCAGGTTCGCCATTGGCCAGAACTTCAAACAATGGCTGGCAGATAAGTACAGCGCCCCCGATGAAATCCGAACGGCACTTGATCTGCCATCCCCGGCAGCTTGCGTGGCAACCGAAAGCGAAACCCTGTTGCGCGGCGCCGCCAGCAGCCGGGTCAATACCACGCCTGCAGCCAATCCCTTGCAGGAACGGGTCAAGGCGCTCTACCCCTATCGAAATAACGACGAGATAGCGTTGATCACGGCGCGAATCGACAGCGAGCAGGCCCTTGAACACCTGCGCGCCACCGAGGAGGAAAAAGACCAGCTTTTCGAGACACTGGACAACTGGATCAGCGCTGCGATCGGCGTCACCACCGACAACGCATTGCCACCCAACCTTCATGGTTTAAGGCGCCTGATAGGCTCCAGAATAAAGAACTCCTGGCTATCGGCCGACAAGGTCCATATCAACAAAACAGGACAGGCTGCCATAGTGGCCGAACTGGACTTCAGCAGCACCCTGTTCGGCCATGCCGGCACCGACAGCCTGGTTTTAAGCCGCCCCCTGAGCCATGTAGGCCTGCTGAGACTCGACGATTGCAGCTTTTCCCCAAACCAGGGCGACTTCCTGACCTACTTTCCCAATCTGAAGGTACTTTCGCTCAACGCCAACGACCTTGAAACCCTGCCCGAGACACTCGATACACTGCCGCACCTCAGGTCGCTGCACCTTGCCCATAACCGCCTGACCCTGAACGCCGGGATGCAGAGTCAGCTCAAGCACCTTACCCGTCTTCAACACCTTGATCTGGGCCACAACCCTCTTGGCAGCCCTTTGGCCGTGGGGCATATGCCCGAACTCAGGACACTGGTACTTGAGAACACCCGCATCACTCAATGGCCCCCGGGGTTGTTCGACCAGCCACGACCGAAGGCTTTCAAATTGAACCTGCTGGGCAACGAGATCCATACCGTGCCCGACTACCCCGATCAATCGGCCGAATCCTGGTTGATTGCCAATGCCCGCCTTGAACGCCAGAAGCTCGACCTGGAGAGTCAGGACCGTGTCACTCAGTATCGCCGCGCCCTTGGCCTAGACCCTCATCGCACTTATCCGCCACGAGGGTCAGAGCAAAGCTCATTCTGGTTGTTCGGCCCTCCCGGGTCACAGGTATCCATGCAGGAACTCTGGGAGACTCTAGAGCACGAGCACGGCTCACAGGGTTTTTTTGAAGTCATCGCCCGAATGGAAATCCCCCCGGACGTATTTGAAACACCCTCTGACCAAATTGCCTATCAGGAAGGCCTGGGAGATTTGACGCAGAAAGTCTGGCGCTTGATCGATGCTGCCAGTAACGACACCCGCATGCGCGAGCTACTGTTCACCATGGCCAGTTCGCCCACCAATTGCGCCGACGCCGGCGCCCAGATATTCAATGCCATGGGCCTGGAAACCATGGCCCATGAGTTCTATAACGCCCGAAGCACACCACTGGAACTGGAAAAAAACCTGATAACGCTGGCACGCGGCAAGGCCCGGCTGGCCAAGATCGGTGACATTGCCCGGGCTGATGTGGCGCAACGTGTCAGGCCTGTGAGTGAGGGCGGCCAGGGCTTGAGGTTTACCAGCGAAGTGATCGATGGTGCGCCCGGAACGGTCGACGAAGTCGAAGTCCACACCGGCTACCAGACCCGGCTGAGCACAAGCCTCGAACTGCCCTGGGTACCCAACTACATGGTCTACAGGATGACTGCCCAGGTGGGCGATACGGAGTTTGTCAGGGCCTATCGCCTGATTCATGAGGGCGAGGCCGGTGATGGGCTGGTCAATCAGATCCTTGATGTGCCCTTTTGGGAGACCTACCTGAACAAAACTTACGCCTCGGAACTGGACGCCAACGCCAGCCTCTTCGAACAGAAGGCCGAGTGGCTCGAGCAGCTCAGGGAGCTACAGGATAATTGGGTTCGCTCGGATACGCGCCTGGAGCAGCGCCATGCAGGGCAGCGTGTCGAGCTGCAGGAACTCGCCCTAAAACTGGCAGTGCCTGAGCCTCAGGTATTCACCTCCGAGCCCATGAATGACAGGTTCTACTACCGGATCTACAGCCAGATCGCCGATGAACGCAAAGAGCTCAGCCGGCAGTTGACCCGTCAGGCTCTGACCAAAGCCAGGCTGACCTGACCTCAGCCGCGCTCGGCCGGGGCCGAAGACAACTCGAAAGGGCTGCTGCTACGGCGCTGATTGCGATCTTCACGGGGAGTCGCACCAAAGAAGTTGCGATAGGCGCTGGAGAAATGCGGCCCCGACGAGAAACCGCAGGACAAGCCGATCTGGATGATCGACTTGCTGGTTTGCATCAACATCTGCCGGGCTTTATTCAGGCGCAGTTCGAGGTAGTACTGACTCGGCACGCGATTGAGGTACTGCTTGAAGATACGCTCCAACTGACGACGGGAAACGCACACATGCTGGGCGATTTCGTCGGTGGTCAGGGGCTCTTCAATATTGGCCTCCATCAGCAACACAGCCTGGGTCAGCTTGGGATGGCTGGAGCCAAGACGGTTCTGCAGCGGGATACGCTGACGCTCACCGCCTTCACGGATGCGCTCGACCACCAGCTCCTCGGACACCGCACCGGCCAGTTCGGCACCATGATCGCGAGCCAGCACCGCCAGCAACAAATCGAGTACCGACAGCCCGCCGCAAGCGCTCAGGCGATCACGATCCCAGTCGAACAAATGACTGGTGGCGATTACTTTGGGGAAGCGCTCGGCGAAATCGTCCTGCCAGCGCCAGTGCACGGCCGCACGGTAGCCATCCAGCAAACCCAATTGCGCCAGCGGGTAGACACCCGCCGACAGCCCGCCAATCACGCACCCTGCCCGCACCAGTTGCTTGAGCGCACTGCTCAGGGCCGAGGTCAGGGCGGCAGGCGGCTCATCCGCCAGCAAAAACAGCTTTTGGCAACCTTCAAGCTTGCCGTTCCAGGGCTCACCCGGCAATTGCCAGGCTCCTTCAAGCGGTGCCTCGGCCTGCAAGAACAACAACTCGTAGACGACTTCAGGATGCACGCGCTGGGCAACACGCAACGCTTCCTCGGCCAGCGCCAGAGTCAAGGCTTTGGTGCTGGGCCAAATGAGGAAACCAATTCGATGGGCGGTCATGGCGTGCTATCCGGAACGAAAACGGGAATAAAACCTGTGCACCCAGCCTGGGCCAGCTACGCGGGATGCGGAGCATGACCTATTTTGGTGCACAGCGGCAGTCTTAAAATTGCAGTTATTTCAAGCTGCCCGACAGAAACTGCTGCAACCGCTCGCACTGCGGGTTAACCAGCACTTCACGCGGGTCACCGCTTTCTTCGACAATACCTTTATGCAGAAACACCAACTGGTTCGACACTTCACGGGCAAAACCCATTTCGTGGGTCACCACCACCATGGTGCGGCCTTCCTGGGCCAGATCCTGCATCACCTTGAGTACATCACCCACCAGCTCAGGGTCAAGGGCCGAGGTCGGCTCGTCAAACAGCATGACCTCAGGCTCCATCGCCAGGGCACGGGCAATTGCCACACGCTGCTGCTCGCCACCGGACATATGCCCCGGGTAAGCATCCTTGCGGTGCGACACGCCTACTTTCTGCAGGTAATGCTCAGCCTTGTCACGGGCTTCGGCCTTGGACATGCCCAGTACATGCACCGGCGCTTCCATGATGTTTTCCAGCGCGGTCATGTGCGACCACAGGTTGAAATGCTGGAACACCATCGACAGGCGCGAGCGCATGCGCTGCAACTGCTTGGGATCGGCGGCCTTGAGCGCGCCGTCCTTGTTGGCAATCAGCTTGAGCTCTTCACCATTGAGCAGGATCTTGCCTGCATGGGGTTGCTCGAGCAGGTTGATGCAACGCAAAAAGGTACTTTTGCCGGAGCCACTGGAACCGATGATGCTGATCACATCACCTGCCTTGGCGGCCAGCGAAACGCCTTTGAGCACTTCATGACTGCCATAGCGTTTATGCAGGTCTTGGACTTCAAGTTTGTACATGCTGTCGGTTCTCACAAAAACAGTCAGTCGTTGAGCAAGCGCCCGTGACGCAAAGGCTTGCGCCCCGCCACTTTAGCCAGCCAGAAACCGGGTTGGGCATAGCGCAGTCGCTCAACGGCAAATAACACACCGGCGGTGCCCGCGCATACCGTACTGACCCGGTCAGATAAAGGATCAATCACTTCAAACAGCGGCTCGCCGGGCTCAACCCAGGCGCCCACCGGACGTAAAAAACTCACCACACCGGGGTGCGGTGCAAACAACAACTCAGTGCCTTCAAATGGCATGCCTTCACATGCCTCATGCTGCGCTGCAGGCCAGTCACCTGTGATCAGGCCCTGTTCGGCCAGAAACGCCAGAATGCCCTCGGCATAAGCCTCGGCCTGCGGGCGGCCGGTGTCCGCCTGCCCGCCCAGCTCCAGAGTGGTCGACATGCAGGCCAAAGGGATCTGCGCATCGGCAAACTGGCGCTGCAAACGCAGCCAGGGCACTGAGCAGGCTTCATCGAAGGAGCTGCCACCCGAGTCTTCAGCCAACAGCCCAACCCGCACACCCAGATGCGCAGCCAGCGAACGCCACTGCGGCCAATGCTGGGGCAAGGCGTACAGATGCAGTGCGGCATCGGTCTCGCAGTGCAGATCCAGGACAATGTCTGCATCACAGGCATGACTCAATAAAACACGCTGCATACCTTGCAACTGACTGACCGGATCTGGCAACTCGGACAATATATCAAGCATTGTCTGACGGATCAGTCGGGTGTTGGCGTGAGGATCATCCCCCAGACGACCTGCCAGCCTCTGCGCTACCGGCTCACTCAACTCGACGAAATCGCGGTTGAAGTTTTTGCCGCTGCCAAACTCGAAACGTCCCTGATGACTGCCTTGCAGCAACTGGCCGAGCCCCAGGGGGTTGGCCACGGGCACCAGTTCGATCACGCCATTCAAAGCACCCCGGGCTTCAAGTTCGCTCAGGCGCTTTTTCAGTTCCCAGGCACAACGCATGCCCGGCAGTTCGTCTGCATGCAGGCTGGCCTGGATATAGGCTTTGCGCTCACCTTCACCGAAACGGAACACCGTCAAGTGACGCTCGGAACCCAGGCTGCTCCAGGGCAGCAGGTGATCGATACGCTCCATGACTCAGGCCTTGCGCGGGGCCATATAGCCCAGCCAGCGGCGCTCGGCCAGTTTGAACAGGCGCACCAGAATGAAGGTCAGGCACAGGTAGAAAGCACCGGCCGTGATGTAGGCCTCAAACGGCAGGTAGTACTGGGCATTGACGGTACGCGCAGCGCCCGTAATGTCGATCAGGGTCACGATGGAGGCCAGACTGGTGGTCTGCAACATCATGATCACTTCATTGCTGTATTGCGGCAGAGCCCGGCGCATGGCCGACGGCAGCAAAATGCGGCGATACATCTTGGAACGGGACATGCCCATTGCCTTGGCCGCTTCAATCTCACCATTGGGCGTGGCCCGCAGGCTGCCGGCTATGATTTCGGCGGTATAGGCGCTGGTATTGATGGCAAACGCCAGGCAGGCACAGAAGGTGGCACTGGACAACAGCGGCCACATAAAGCTGTCACGAATCACTTCGAACTGGGCCAGCCCGTAGTAGATCAAGAACAGCTGCACCAGCATCGGCGTGCCGCGAATCACGTAGGTGAACAGCCAGGCCGGAAAGTTGACCCAGGCCTGCTTGGAGACCCGCATCAACCCCAGCGGCACGGCTGCCAGCAGGCCGAAAAACAGCGAAATACCCAGCAGTTTCACGGTTTCCAGCATGCCGCTCAAGTACAGCGGCATGCTGGCCCAGATGACGTTGTAGTCAAAGATCATAGATCAGCCGCCCTTACGCCTACCGAGTAGCGCTTCTCAAGTTGTCGCAATGCCAGCAGCGAAACACTGGTCAATACCAGGTACATCGCCGCAACGGCCAGGAAGAAGGTGAACGGCTCGCGGGTGGCATCAGCCGCCTGCTTGGCCTTGAACATCATGTCTTGCAGGCCCACCACCGAAATCAGTGCAGTCGCCTTGGTCAACACCAGCCAGTTATTGGTAAAGCCAGGGATCGCCAGGCGAATCATCTGTGGCACCAATACCCGGAAAAAAACCTGAAACGGGCTCATGCCATAAGCCATGCCGGCTTCAGCCTGCCCCTTGGGAATGGCCATGAAGGCCCCACGAAAGGTCTCGGACAGGTAGGCACCAAAAATGAAGCCCAGGGTGCCGATACCGGCCGCCAACGGATTCAAGTCAATGTAATCGTCGTAGCCCAGCATCGGCGCAACGCGATTGAGCAGGTCCTGACCGCCGTAGAAAATCAGCAAAATCAGCACAAGGTCGGGAATCCCGCGGATTACCGTTGAATACAGATCGCCCATCCAAGCCAGCCAACGTACCGGCGACAAGCGCAACGAAACACCGATCAGACCTAGAACAATGGCCAGGGCCATGGACGACAAGGCGAGCTGAAGCGTCAGCCAAGCGCCATCGAGGATGACAGCCCCGTAGCCTTTCAACATGATTCCGGCCCTCTAAAAAATAGCTCGAAAATGGGGGAATAAAAAATGGCGCAAACTTCAGAGATTCTGTCGCTTGCGCCATTTCGGACGTACCGCTGCGATGTATTACTGACCGTAAATATCGAAGTTGAAGTACTTGTCCTGGATTTGCTTGTACTTGCCGTTTTCACGCAGAGCCGTGATAGCAGCGTTGATCTTGTCTTTCAGGGCGTCGCCCTTGCGTACGGCGATACCCACGCCATCACCAAAGTACTTGACGTCGGTGAATGCCGGGCCCGCGAATGCGTAGCCTTTGCCAGCTGGGGTCTTCAGGAAACCGTCTTCCAGCAGGGTGGCGTCTGCAACGGTGCCGTCGAGACGACCCGCTTCCACGTCCAGGTAGATTTCGTTCTGCGAGCCGTAAGGAACGACAACGGCACCTTTAGGCGCCAGAACTTCCTTGGCGAAACGGTCGTGAATCGAGCCGCGCTGTACGCCGATTTTCTTGCCTTTGAGTTCATCAAGGCTGTCGCTGACCACAGTACCTTCCTTCATCACCAGGCGCGCTGGCGTCAGGTAGTACTTGTTGGTGAAATCAACGGACTTCTTGCGGTCTTCGGTGATGGACATCGAGGACAGGATTGCGTCGATTTTGCGCACTTTAAGTGCCGGGATCAGGCCATCGAATTCTTGCTCGACCCACACGCACTTGACCTGCATCTGCTCGCACAGTGCATTACCGATGTCGTAGTCAAAACCCACGATACTGCCATCCGGGGCTTTGGAAGCGAACGGAGGGTAAGCCGCTTCAATACCAATTTTCAGAGGTTTGTCAGCAGCAAAAGCCTGCAGGGACAGCACGGACAGTGCCAGGGCGCCAAGAAGCACGAGTTTCTTCATCTTAGGACTCCATCGGTAAAGGCAATAAAAGCAGAGTGAGCCTGAGCCCAATATGCGGAGGTTAAACCGGGAATGCGGCGCCACGTCCTACTGGCGTTGCACTGTGACCAGCACAACAACGACGAGCGGGTGATCGGCATTCTAACGACAGGCTTCAAGCCGTTATTTCTTCAATGCGACAACTAGTTACAGATGCACCGAAAAAAGCGACTCCAGGCATTGACAGCTCTTCAAGTTTATGCAAGAGCAAAAGACATAGAACCTATGTGAGTTGCAAATAGCGGGCCTATTATTCGCAAAGCCTTCTATTCCGGCAAGTGCAGCGTTTCATCTTATTTTTTCAGGAGCCGAAAAGGACTCTAAAACGGTGCTTTGAGTATCAGAAGGCCCCGCTAACGGGCAACCGGTTACATCTGCGGTAACACATAGTCGGCTCCCACAGGATCTGCAGTTGCCCAATAAAAAGCCCCGCCAGGTTATGCCGGACGGGGCTTGGTGACCTTCAGGCCGTGTTACGCGACCTTCATGCCTTTATGGGTATCGATCAAGTGCTGCACCACACCCGGGTCAGCCAGAGTAGAAATATCACCCAGACCGTCGTATTCACCGGTAGCTATCTTGCGAAGGATACGACGCATGATTTTGCCCGAACGGGTTTTCGGCAGGCCGGGCGCCCACTGGATGACATCCGGCGAAGCGATCGGACCGATCTCTTTGCGCACCCAGTTTTTCAATTCAAGGCGCAACGCCTCACTTGGCTCTTCGCCACCATTGAGGGTGACATAGACATAAATCCCCTGCCCTTTGATGTCATGGGGCACGCCAACCACTGCAGCCTCTGCCACTTTAGGGTGGGCCACCATTGCGCTTTCGATTTCAGCAGTCCCCATCCGGTGGCCGGACACGTTGAGCACGTCATCTACACGACCGGTGATCCAGTAGTAACCGTCTTCGTCACGACGCGCGCCGTCGCCGGTGAAGTACATGCCACGGAAGGTCTTGAAGTAGGTATCGACGAACCGGTCGTGATCGCCATACAAGGTGCGCGCCTGTCCAGGCCAGGAGTCCAGAATCACCAGGTTACCTTCAGCGGCCCCTTCTATAAGGTTGCCAAGGTTATCCACCAGCCCCGGCACCACACCAAAGAACGGACGCGCTGCAGAGCCTGGCTTGAGTGCATGCGCCCCAGGCAGCGGGCTCATCATGCAAGCGCCGGTTTCGGTCTGCCACCAGGTATCCACAATCGGGCAACGCTCTTTGCCGACCGTAGTGTAGTACCAGTTCCAGGCCTCAGGGTTGATCGGCTCACCCACCGAACCCAGCAAGCGCAAGCTGGAGCCATCGGCATCCTTAACCGCCGCCTGACCTTCGGCCATCATCGCGCGAATGGCTGTAGGCGCGGTGTAGAGAATATTGACCTTGTGCTTGTCGACAATTTTCGAAACGCGGGTAATGTCCGGGTAGTTCGGCACACCTTCGAACAGCACGGTGGTTGCGCCGTTGGCCAATGGCCCGTAGACGATATACGTGTGACCGGTCACCCAGCCGACGTCCGCCGTGCACCAGTACACCTCGCCCGGGCGGTAGTCGAACACGCGTTCGTGGGTCAACGCCGCATAGAGCAGATAGCCACCCGTGGTGTGCTGCACACCTTTGGGCTTGCCGGTAGAGCCGGAGGTATAAAGGATAAACAAGGCTTCTTCTGCGCCCATTTCTTTCGGGGCGCAGTGAGTCGAGGCCACGGCCATCAGGTCGTGGTACCAGATATCACGATGCTTGTACCAGGCGATGTCCCCGCCGGTACGCTTGAACACGATGATCTTCTGAACGCTGGAGGTATCCGGGTTGGTCAGTGCCACATCGACATTGGCCTTGAGCGCGGTACGCTTGCCGCCACGCAGGCCTTCGTCAGCGGTGATCACTACCTTGGATTTGCAGTCGATGATCCGGCCGGCCAGCGCCTCTGGCGAGAACCCACCAAATACAACCGAGTGGATTGCACCGATCCGGGTACACGCCAGCATGGCGACCACAGCCTCAGGCACCATCGGCATATAGATGGTGACTACGTCACCCCGGTGCACATCCTGACCGCGCAAGGCGTTGGCCAGCTTGCACACCTCTTCGTGCAGCTCACGGTAGGTAATGTTGCGCTGCTCGGAAGGATCATCCCCTTCCCAAATGATGGCCACTTGATCGCCGCGCTCGGCAAGGTGACGGTCCAGGCAGTTGTAGGAAACGTTGAGAGTGCCGTCCGCGAACCATTTGATATCGACATGATGATCGTCGAAAGAGGTCTGTTTGACGGTGGTAAAAGGCTTGATCCAGTCGAGGCGCTTTGCTTGTTCGCGCCAGAAGCCATCCGGGTTGACGACGGACTGCTGGTACATCGCCTTGTAGGTCGCCTCGTCAGTCAGCGTATTGGCAGCGACTTCAGGGCGTACGGGATACAGGGAAGCGGCACTCATGTTTCATACCTCAATGCTTGTAGTTGTTGTTTTATGACCCTGTTTTAGCCGGGCCAGGCCGTGAGATCCATTCGACGTTGGTAGTAAGAAACACGCAGAAAAGTCATGGTTTTTCTGCGCAAGGCTCAAACACAGTACTTACAGCGATTTCCTGCTCGTCACGCGCCTTGTAAACGTCAGAAATGAGCTCTGTTTTCGACGATTGTTGCAGAAACTGTCAACAGTCTTTATCAAAACTCCCTCTATATGCCCGCACGGCACAGGCCTAAAATTCATCTCGCCAACCAAGGCACCGCGATTAACCCAAGTTACAGCCCCCACGAAGGCAAGTTAAGTCGCTCTTCAATACTCAGTTTCACGCACAGCCTCACAAGGGCTGTGTGACCCCACTCGACCTAAAACAGGTAACTCTGAAATGAAAGCGTTGTTAGTTCTGGCCCTGAGCAGTGTGTGTCTGACCGCCATGGCTGAGGAAGTGAACACACAAGCTGCGCACCCGCAACCTGCCGTCGAACAGTATTCCTACTCATCCGAACTGGACATCGCCAAAGTGATTTCCATGAGCGAAATCCCCAGCGTTTGCGAAGTTGTGCCGGCCCAGATGGTCTACGAAGACTCGCAGGGCAAGCAGCACACCCTTGAATACCGTGTCATGGGCAACGGCTGCTCCAACGGCTGATTAATAACCTGCGATTTATTCCAGCGTTAATCAACTCACTTATTCACGCGAACCAACGCGGTGTTTAATTGCAACTTTCAACCTGACTTATATAACTTTGAAACGTTGCCCGCCGCGCATGTATCGCCCGGGAATTATCTAATGAAACGTTCTTTGATAGTGGCTTTCAGTTTGTCTGTTCTGGCCAGTTCAGCTTTTGCCGCTGACGGTTATGACCGTACCCACGCCGCCACTTTTACTGAAGATGGCTACAACAGCACCCGCTCGGCCAATTTTGCCGAAGACGGCTATGACAGCACCCGCTCGGCCAGCTTTGCCGAAGACGGCTATGACAGCACCCGCTCGGCCAGCTTTGCTGAAGACGACTATGACCGTACCAACGGCCATCGTCTCAGCTAACACCGCTTCGACCTGACGCCCGGTAGCTGCCGGGCGTGGTCTGCCTTGCAACAAATCTCCCTTCCCTCCCGCTCATGCCACAGGTCATTTGGTCGCCCAGACCCATGACAAAAAAACTTCTGCCCCGGCAAACCCTCGCCCAGCCGCAGCCTTGCTTAAGCCCTGGACAAATTTAGGGCGTTTCGTCGCATCTCCAGCAAAAAAACTGGCTGAAATACCTTGTGCAAAAGCCTTATACTGCGGCCATCAAAAAGGCTTGGCATATCCCCTTCGCGGGCTAAAAAACCACGCTGCTACGGCCTCAAGGCCCAGGGCAAGTGCAGGCACGACCTCCTTCCCTGAACGACAGCGGTACAAGCCAACGTACACATTCATGTTTTTGCGTGAGCACAACGCTACTGCAAGCAACATTTCTTAGATCCAAGTGGCCTATGGCCGCGTAAAAACCAAATCATAAGTGTTTTCACGCAGCTATCAGGCCCTCACGCAGGAGACGACACGTCATGCTGAGCTGGGACGAATTCGACAAAGAAGACGAAGGCGAAGTCGCTGTTAAAGGCGCCAACGCAGGCCACGCAACCGAAGCCAACATGGACCGCCTCGACGCCGCTGGCGGCGTAGCTGCCCAGGAAGCCCGCGCAGTCACGGCTACCGACTCGGCCGCAATCATTCGTGCCAAAGCCGCGCTGGACAACCTCGACATTGCTGAAGGTCTGGCCGAACTCGAAGGCGCTTCCGCCCGTGTAGCGGTTGACGAAAAAATGATGATCAACTGCCGCGCCGACCTGAACCAGCTCGTACCGTTCAAGTACGACTGGGCGTGGCAGAAATACCTGGACGGTTGCGCAAACCACTGGATGCCGCAAGAAGTCAACATGACCGCCGACATCGCCCTCTGGAAAAACCCGGAAGGCCTGACCGACGACGAGCGCCGCATCGTGATGCGCAACCTGGGCTTCTTCTCGACTGCCGACTCCCTGGTAGCCAACAACCTGGTACTGGCCGTATACCGCCTGATCACCAACCCGGAGTGCCGCCAGTACATCCTGCGCCAGGCTTTCGAAGAGGCGATCCATACCCACGCCTACCAGTACTGCATCGAATCGCTGGCCATGGATGAAGGCGAGATCTTCAACATGTACCACGAGATCCCGTCGGTTGCTAAAAAAGCTACCTGGGGCCTGAAATACACCCGTTCGATCTCTGATCCGAAGTTCGAAACCGGTACTGTCGAAACCGACAAAGAGCTGCTGCGCAACCTGATCGCCTACTACTGCGTTCTGGAAGGCATCTTCTTCTACTGCGGCTTTACGCAGATCCTGTCGATGGGTCGTCGCAACAAAATGACCGGGGTTGCCGAGCAGTTCCAGTACATCCTGCGCGACGAATCCATGCACCTGAACTTCGGCATCGACGTGATCAACCAGATCAAAATCGAAAACCCGCACTTGTGGGACGCTGAAATGAAGGAAGAAGCTTCGCAGATGATTCTGCAAGGCACCCAGCTGGAAATCGAATACGCACGTGACACCATGCCACGCGGCGTATTGGGCATGAACGCAGCGATGATGGAAGACTACCTCAAGTTCATCGCCAACCGCCGCCTGTCGCAAATCGGCCTGAAAGAAGAATACCCGGGCACGACTAACCCGTTCCCATGGATGAGCGAAATCATGGATTTGAAGAAAGAGAAAAACTTCTTCGAAACACGGGTCATCGAATACCAAACCGGCGGTGCATTGAGCTGGGATTGATACACCGGGTTGGTTAAAGCCACACCGGGTAAATAAAAAGGGCCAACCATGTTGGCCCTTTTTATTGGCATCGAAATTTTCAATTACCCTTTATTAAACTCAAAAAGCCGGAATCCGCCTGCCATAGTGCGGCGAGTTTCGTGTGAGACTTCCCAGCAGCTTCCAGATTTCTCAGCTCCTCAACGGCTACAGCCCACCAAAGAGGCTTACACGCCTCAAGATAGGGTAATTGGCTACCCGCCTTACCCAGCAGATAGAGTTTGGCAATTTTTCGAGAGGTACTGCATTGCCCCCTCAATTTCCACCTCAGCTGTAAACGATGACGCAGCGAGACCCTGGGAAGACGGTCAGGAACGGCAAATGATGCTTGCGGTAAACCCTCACGATAGCCCTCACCCTGCTTATTAAAAAAAACCCGGTACATTGCATGGTGATAGTGCTTCACCGAGAAGTAATGATTAATGCAGTCATTGGCCGCAATCACTTTTCGACCATGCAGCATAAACGATATAGCAATTTGCTCAATCGTAAGAAGTGTTGCTCCATGATGAGCCCATTGATCAATCAAACTAATTACACCTTCAAAAATATGACCGTTGGTTTTGGTCATCCCGCAAACCCCGCTATTGAACAGCTTCAACCACGGTGCGGGGGCTTTATTTTCAGCGTCGAGCTGTGTAACCAGTTTACGAAACCCCAGACGCCGGGAAGCATCTGCCCAACTCAACTCAAACTTATCCATCAAAAAATTATTATCAGAGACCCGTTTAAACAACTGGGCCGGGTCTTTGAAAAAAACCGTATCGGTATCAACGAAAATGGTTTTGCCAGACAGCGCAACGCCCGCCTGGGTAGCGCAAGCCTTACGCCGGTGATAATAACCGCCTGCCCCTTGCCAGGCGTCCAGCACCTCAACGCTCAGAGGCAACACGCTCACAGGCCAGCCATCAAATGCCTCAGGCTGATCAGTCATCAGTGTGATCGTAAAGTCAGCCGGATCTTTTCTGTAGCGCAACGCCGACAAAATACTGAATTTTGCTTCAAGCCGATAAACTTCTTTGCCGCCATACAGCAAATACAGGAGTTGATTGATACTGTTGGTGGGCTCACCTATGGCTTCCATCATATTTTTATACCGTTCTTGCAGATAAGGGTAAACGTTTAAACAGTCATCATCCGACCACTGAAAAACTGTTTAAAAGTTCTCTTTTACATTAACCGCACACACCCAGCGACAGAGAAAACCCCAGATACCTTTTGCAACTGACTTATTGCTGATTTTCGCCGCAAGGCTCCCACCCTGAACACAACGTGGGTGTCTTCGTAGAAGGTGATGGCTGCTTCAACAGTTACAAATGTGCAAACTGTATGGGCATTATATTTTGATAGCGTCAATGTGCAGGCTAAGCACTGGGACATCCCTGATATGGGAACCAGTCTTAAGCTTATTTAAAATAAAAGAGTTAGGACTTTTCTGATTTCAACGAAGAAAGCTCTGCTAACCGCGCCCCCGCGATGACGTGAGCAACATGGGCGTTTTCCGCGAAAAGATTACACACACCCCACTATCGAAATTTTCGACCCATGCTCTTCGCGCAAAAGCTCATAAAAATGCAGCCAGACAACAGATTTCGCCCCTCGGCACTTATCAAAAAATGAGTTTGTTCCGGCACCAAGATAGCTGTATAAAAACACAGTACATTTTCAAGCACTGACTCAGCCCTGGAGAAACCCATGCCTCATTCAGCCACGCGCAGTACGTTTGAACGTATCGTCATCAATCAATTTACCCCGCTGCACTGCTCGCAGGCCCGCGAAATGCTGGGCTGGAATCGCGAGTACCTGAGTGAGCAGTCCGGGGTTTCAGTCTCGGCCATTGAACGCTTCGAGTCACAAGCCCCCGTTCGTGACGTAACCCGGCTGGCCCTGGCCTATAGCCTTGAGGCGCAGGGCCTGGTGTTCTTTCCCGGCTTTACCCCCGGTCGCGGGGGAAATGTTCGCGGCACAACACCAGACCCGATGGGGCGCGAAGATTTTGCTCTGATCGAGTGAAATACGGCCCTATTGCCCTGGGGTTTCTACCTCAAGCCACCAGGCACGGCCCCGGTGAGGGGTTAGCAGATTGAAAGCCTCACCCATTTGTGGCGTTGTAATCAGCACTTTGCGTTGCTCTGCCAACGCCACAATGCGCTCAAACGGCTCGAACCAGGCATGAAAAGCCAGATCAAAGGTGCCGTTGTGAATAGGTAACAACCAACGCCCGTTGAGGTCGTTGTGCGCTTGCAGGCTGTGTTCGGGCTGCATATGCACATCGGGCCAGTCGGTGTTGTAGGCACCCGTCTCCATCAGGGTCAGATCAAATGGCCCAAACTGCTCGCCGATCAGCTTGAAACCGTCGAAGTAACCTGAGTCTCCACTGAAGAAGATTCGCACGTCATCAATGATCATGACCCAGGATGCCCAAAGCGTCTGGTTATGATCAAACAGGCCGCGGCCTGAAAAGTGCTGGGAAGGCGTCGCGATAAAGCGGATACCTGCAAGTTGGGTGCCCTGCCACCAATCCAGTTGCTGAACCTTGCTGGCTGGTACTCCCCATTTGACCAGCAAGTCGCCCACACCCAGCGGCGCCAAAAACTGCTGTGTTTTGGCGGCCAGTTGCAATACGGTTTTTTGGTCCAGGTGATCGTAATGATTGTGGGAAAGAATCACTGCTTCCAGTGGCGGGAGCTCATCAAGGCTGATGGGCGGCGCATGGAAGCGCTTGGGGCCAGCCCACTGGAACGGCGATGCACGCTCAGCATAGACCGGGTCGGTCAACCAGTACTTTCCCTTGAGCTTGAGCAGCAGAGTCGAGTGACCCAACCGGTACACACTGAAATCCGCAGCCTCGTCCAATTGCTCACGGGTCAGCGGTTTGACCGGGATCACACCTGCAGGGCGAGTGCTCGCAGGCTTTTGGAATATCATTCTCCAAAAAATGCCCAAGGTTTTGCCGATACTGGAAGGCGGCCTGACGCCAGCATTTTGAAATGCACCTTTATGACGCTCAGCGGGCTTAGGCCCCTCTGCACTGCTTGAGTCGAGTGCCATGGCTTGAAGGCTCCAGTCAAAAGTGATTAATACTCTGTTTACAGGCCTGTTAGAGGATGATCGACATTCTACTGGCATCCTTCTGCGCCGCAGCTTGCCCTCGACTTAATAAGCTAATCTAGTCCCCATAACTGTTTCAGAATTTTCGGAACAGATGGGGTGTATTCTCGACAAGGCTGACCGACCAGCCAACAATCGATAATGCAGTACCCGGCAGTTGCCAGAAACTCCGCCCGCACATCTTGCGCAGATAGACATGGACAATAAAAGAGGCAAAGGGTTGTCGTTCGCCAAGCGTATTTATGCGCCGCGAGTGATTGGCTCAGGGTTTGGCAGTATCGGGCTAATGGCCGCCCTCTACCCCCTCGACAGATCCATATGGGTTTGGCCACTACTGCTGCTAAACGCGTTCGTATGGCCTCACCTGGCCTATCAATTGTCATCGCGTGCAACCTATCCCTACCGGGCTGAACGTCGAAATATTTTGATTGATTCCATGTGCGGAGGGTTTTGGGCGGCGGCTATCGAGTTCAATCCGCTGCCTACGGTGATCATCGTGTCGATGATGACCATGCACAACGTGGCTGCCGGAGGGCCAAAACTGCTGGTTCGCGGAGCGCTGGCGCAGCTGGCAGGCGCCCTGGTCGCGTTGCTGCTGTTCGGCTTTGCGTTTACACCCCATACCACCAGCCTGCAGGTCTATGCCTGCGTACCCGTGCTGATTCTTTACCCTTTTGCTGTAGGCATGGTCAGCTATGGTCTGGCAATCACCCTGGCCGAGCATAAACGCACCCTCAGTACCCTCAGCCGCACCGATAGCCTGACCGGGCTGCTTAATCACGGCTCATGGAAAGACCTGCTGCAACTCAGTTTCCAGCAAAGTCTGGAGCGCAATTCTCCGGCGACTCTGGCGCTGATTGATATCGATCACTTCAAACAGATCAACGACACCTACGGGCATATTGTCGGCGACAGTGTATTGCGCCAGCTCAGCAAGGAGCTCAAGGACAATTTGCGTACTGAAGACCTTGCAGGCCGCTACGGCGGTGATGAATTCTGCGTCATCCTGCCCAATCGCACCCTGGACCAGGCCCGGGAAATCATGGAACGGCTGCGCCACGTGATTGACAACTATCAACACGCCGACGAGCCCGGCCTGTGCGTTAGCCTGAGTATCGGGCTTGCCACTTGCCGCCCCGAACTCCTCCAGGCCAGCACGTGGCTGAACGAGGCAGACAAAGCGCTATATATCGCAAAGAATACGGGGCGCAACAAAATCAGTGTTGGCGCAGCAGACACCCTTGCTGAATCACAGCTGAGCAATGATCCGGTATAGAAACAGGGCCCGGGCAGCGCTATTCAACTGATGCAGCGACGCAAGGCCGAAATCTCGGGCACATCCTGGCGCTGCATATACACCCTCAAGGGCTCGGTGATGTTCAGGCGGTCATCGATATTCTGATCCAGCAACAACTGAATCAACTCGCGCTTGAGAGTCATGGTGCCAGCACCATCGGCCTGCCAGACAAACTCGCTGGTGGGCGTGATGTTGTCGTCGGCGACATCCATTCCAAATGAATCTTCACTGAAACGGACAATGTGCTGGCCTGTCTTACGATTGAAACCAACAAAGCCGCTAAGTAGGTCAGCGGCCTGACAGATGAGTTGCGAAGTGATACGCATGGTAAACCTCACTGATGAGCCTGAAAGGCTCCGGGACGGTGGTTTACACGCAAGTTCGATTGCCTGCCCCTCTGCCGGGGACGTTGATGTGGCCAAGAATACTGCACATCTTCACGAAAAACCGCTAAAAAACACCCTCTGTTTTTCTGATTGAAAGGAACTCAACCAATGCCTGACACTTTTGGCAAAAACGCCCTGCTGCTGAGCCTGCTCCTGGGCTTGGGTGGCGTACAGAATGCTGGCGCATCCAATGCGACCGAGGCGGCACTGGCCAACGCTCACGGCATACCGCGCCCGGCGGTGATCGCCCATCGCGGTGCGTCCTTCGATGCTCCGGAATCAACCGCTGCCGCCTACACCCTTGCCAGGGATCTGGGGGCTGACTATCTGGAAATGGACCTGCAACGTAGCAAGGACGGCGTTCTGTTTGCGCTGCATGACAACAGCCTGTTGCGCACCACTGACGTCGCCAAAAAGTTTCCGCAACGCAAGGACAGCCCGGCCAGCGCCTTTACCCTGGCCGAGCTTAAAACCCTGGATGCCGGCAGTTGGTTCAACCAGGCTTATCCGGATCGCGCGCGCCCGTCCTATGTCGGGCTGCCGATCCTGACCCTGGACGAAATTATCGATATCGCCCAGGGCAATCCACAGTACAAACCGGGCCTCTACATCGAAACCAAAGAGCCCAGGCAGTTCCCGGGCCTTGAACACGATCTGAAAAACAAGTTGAGCGAACGCGGCTGGCTTGAGCCCGTTGCCTCGGCAGAGGCGGAAGGCAAACCACTGGTCGGCCAGGGCAAAGGCCGGGTCATGTTGCAAACCTTCGACAAAAACAGCCTTGAGCTGCTGCAAAAAGAAATGCCCAACACGCCGAAGATCCTGCTGTTATGGGTAGGTGAAGGCGGCATGAAGCCCAACACCTCAGTCAGTTTCGCCGACTCCGGCGAAAAGGATAAAGCCGCGTACTACGCCAAACAGCAACCCAAGGACAAAGCCGAATTCATCCAGTGGCTCGACTTTGCCAAGGCCAACGGTGCCATCGGTACAGGCCCTTCGGCAGCCTTGACCCACGGGGGTGACCAGAGCTACTTCGACCTGATCCAGCCCTGGATGAACAGCGCCGCCCATGACCGGGGCATGCTGGTACATGTTTACACCCTCGATGCCCCCGTTGACTTCAAAAAGGCAATGGACGCAGGTGTCGACGGCATCTTCACCAACCGCGCCAGCGAGTTGCTCACGTATTACCAGCGCCCGGTGCCACAAAGCGTCAATCAGTTGCTGGAGAAAAATGGCTTTTAAACCTGCAAGCCGGCAAGGGGCGAAAATTAAGGGTGAGTTAAGTTGCGCCGGTTAATCTGATCCCACTTGAACAGATCAACCCAAAGGGACTCAACATGAAAAAACTTAATCTGGTATTTGCAACTGTTGCCCTGGCTCTGACTGCCGGTATTGCTCAGGCCGATGTACGCCCGGACCATATCCCGGGCCTGATCAAATCGGGTGAAATCACCTCGTTTGAAAAGTTGAATCAAGCAGCACTGGACAAACACCCTGGCGCGACCATTCTCGATACCGAGCTTGATCACTCCTACGGCAAGCTGGTGTATGAAGTTGAATTGCGCGATACCAAAGGCATCAAATGGGACGTAGATCTCGACGCAAAAACCGGCGAAGTGCTGCAAGACAAACAAGACACCTAAGTTGATTTGAATAAAAGGCTGCGCCACTCTTCATGGGTGGCGCGGCCTTTTTATTTAGCGCTTGCTTAGGAATAAGTGCCGCGCTCAAGTGTTCTGGCTAGAATCATCTTTTTGAGCTCGAGCATTTACCATGACGTACGGCACGGCTGACGATATCGCGACAATTAACCGGATCAGTGCCGTACCTGCAATGTTGCAGGTGATTACGGAAATGACCGGTATGCGCTTTGCTGCCGTTGCCCGTGTCACCCAGACCACCTGGACCGCCTGCGCGGTACTCGACAAGCTGGGTTTCGGTTTGCAGTCCGGTGGCGAGCTGGACCTGGTCAGCACCCTGTGCTTTGAAAGCATGAACTCGCACCTGCCTATCATCATTGATAAAGCCAGCGCCGATCCGCTGTACCAACACCATCACACGCCGCGGATTTATCGCTTCGAAAGCTACATCACGATTCCGGTATGGCGCACTGACGGTAGTTTTTTCGGCACCCTGTGCGCACTCGACCCCGAGCCTGCAAGCCTGAGGAACAGTACGATCCAGTCCACAATGGAGTCATTCGCACGCCTGCTGTCGCTGCAAATTGACGCCGAAGAAAACCTGCAACGTACAGAAACCGCGTTGGAGCAGGAGCGTGAAACCGCAGAGCTGCGCGAGCAATTTATCGCTGTTATAGGCCATGACCTGCGCAACTCGTTATTCGCCATCACCACAGCCGCAGAGCGCTTGCTACGGGTGCACCCAGACCCCTCCACCGATGTCCTGGTCAAGCATATCCTGAGCTGCGGCAACCGTGCCTCGCAGCTGGTTGAGGACGTTATGGACTTTGCCCGCGGACGGCTCGGTAGCGGCATCCCGCTGACGCTGCGCGAGTGCCCCGATCTCGACCAGGTCTTCATCCATGTCATCTCGGAACTGCAAAACGTTCATGCGCAACGTTCCATCCGCTCAGACATAGGGCCACTTGAGGGCATCCGCTGTGACAGCGGCCGCCTGGCCCAACTGCTCTCCAACCTGTTGACCAATGCCATCACCCATGGCTGCCCCGACGGGCCCGTTGACATCTCGGCACTGGTACTCAATGGGGTATTCACCCTGAGGATCTGCAACCAGGGCGAGCCCATCCCGGCCGAACAACTGCCGCATTTGTTCAAACCCTACTCACGCCCGGCCACCGACACTCCCCAGGCCGGACTTGGCCTTGGGCTGTATATTGCCAGCCAGATCGCCCTGTCCCACGGCGGCCATATGGAAGTCACCTCGGACCAGGACCAAGGCACAGTCTTCACCTTCAGCATGGCGCTGCCCTGATGCTCTGACGCCCTCGACTGGTATGTGAGACGACATCTTATGACCGCCCGGCCGCGACGCTAGCCATTTGCCATATAGGGGCTAAGGTACTGGCTGTAGACGTTTTAATTGAAATTTCGCCATGTTCGAAAGGAGTCGTTCATGCACACCAAAATTGAGCTGAAACCGCGTTCAACCAGCCGTACTGAAAAACTCGCAGCGCTGCTCTATAGCCTGTTCAGCTATCTGTTTTTTCTACTGACATTTGTTTATCTGATAGGTTTTCTGGGGAATGTCGCCGTCCCGAAAAGTATCGATTCGGGGCCAGGCCTGGCATGGCCCTGGGCGCTTGTGGTCGATGTGCTGCTGATCACCGTATTTGCCCTGCAACACAGCATCATGGCGCGCAAAAGCTTCAAGCGCAGGTGGTGTCATGTCATACCGCCAGTTATTGAACGAGCCACTTATGTCCTGGCCTCCAGTGCGGTGCTGGCGCTTATATGCTGGCTGTGGCAGCCGATCGATATCAGTGTCTGGAGTGTACAGTCGCCCTTGTTTGCGGGGTTACTTGTCACGCTGTACTGGTTCGGATGGGGGTTGGTGCTGCTGGCCTCTTTCATGATCAGCCACTTCGAATTGTTTGGCGTCAAACAGCCCTTGGACACCCTGCGCCAACCAAAACCCGTAAACAACGCATTCAGAACCCCGGCGCTCTACAAGCTCGTGCGTCACCCGTTGTATCTGGGATTCCTGATCGCTTTCTGGGTAACGCCCGAGATGAGTGTCGGGCACCTGGTGTTTGCACTGACAAGCACCCTTTACATTCTGATCGGCACCCAACTGGAAGAGAAAGATCTGGTTGAGCTGTTTGGAGACAAGTACCGGGTTTATCAAAAAAACGTCGGCATGTTGCTGCCCTCTCTACGCCGCAAGTCCGGCACCGGGCGCTGACCCACGAATAAATCTGTATTTAGAACCGTGATGGGTAGAAACTGACGCGCTGTTCAGCGGCTACTGACACTGCCTGTCAGATGCCTCCTATTGCGCCTCGATAGAACCCCGACATGAACACCCGCCTATGCGCTTATGAAGACCTGACACCCCGCCAGCGCGAGCAACTGCGCGAGATAGAAGTTCGCCCTGAGCAGATTGCTTTTTGCGGCACCATCGAGTCTGCCCTGCACTCGTTGCCGGTCCAGCCGCAGGCGGGCATCAAAGGGCTGGTGCTGCTCAACGACGAGTTGCCAGTGGCATTTTTGCTTCTCAAGCGCGAGCCGCTTCTGGCCCACTGGGCTGAGCCGGGCTGCGCCACCTTGCACGCACTACAGGTCGACAGCCGTGCTCAGGGCCAGGGATTGGGCAAGGCCTGTTTGCGCGAGCTGGCCAGGGCCATTGAACAGATATGGCCCGAGATTCGCCAATTGATGCTCTCGGTCAGCCCGTTCAATACCAGCGCCATGGCTTTTTATCTGAGCCAGGGCTGGGTCGAGCAAGGCGAGGCCTATCGTGGTGAGCGACGGTTGGTGCTGTCGCTGGCCCCCATGCTGCCCCTGCAGTTGCAGGCAAGCTAAGCAGGCTTTTTGATCGGCAGCCAGATTTCCAGCAGCCCCGTACCGGTGTCCGCATTGAAATCTGCGCTGTAGCGCTCGAACTCGGGCGCATCAGCGGCTTGGTAGCCCGAATTTGGCAACCAGTCTTTCCAGATCGCCTGAAAGGTCTGACCAAGCGTGTCCAATGCCCCGTGATGCTCAAAGACCGCGTAAGACTGCTCCTGCAGTTCAATCCAGCGATACCGCTCAGGCAGATCATCAAGCTTGCTGATAGCCACGCCAGCAATGTATTCAAAACCACCCTCGCCATCAGGATTACAACAAACACCGTAGGTTTCATCGCCAATTTGGCTTGGTACTTTGCCGATTTCGGGAATGAATTTTTCCCATAACAGCGGGATTCGATCAACGCTCTCCTCAGTGAAACGGCCACCCAAACCCGCGATCAATTGAAACTGGCCTTTGGCAAATCGCGGCGCTGACAGCTCGAACTTTTTTAGTTGGTCCATGGGGCATGCTCGATGGAGGAAGTAGGAAACCTAGCATCTGAGTATAGGAACAAAACCACATACAGGTCGGATCAGCGAAAAATAGACGCTGACAGCACCTAGACAAAAGGTCATCAGCTCCCGTATTGTTTCGTCCAGACCACCGCAGTGGTCAACGTCGCTCGGACGGTTCCGGGCGCTTACGTATCAGAGGCACACATGGCAGACCAAGGTTCGCCGCGACGCTTTGCGCGCATAGATCGACTCCCCCCCTATGTTTTCAATATCACTGCCGAGCTGAAGATGGCCGCCCGTCGTCGCGGCGAAGACATCATCGACTTCAGCATGGGTAACCCTGACGGCCCGACACCTCCCCACATCGTCGAAAAACTCTGCACCGTCGCGCAGCGTGAAGACACTCACGGCTACTCGACTTCGCGGGGAATTCCACGCCTGCGCCGGGCCATTTCGCGCTGGTATGCCGACCGTTATAACGTTGAGATCGATCCCGAGCACGAAGCCATTGTCACCATCGGCTCCAAGGAAGGCCTGGCGCACTTGATGCTTGCCACCCTGGATCAGGGCGACACCGTGCTGGTGCCCAACCCCAGCTACCCGATTCATATCTACGGTGCCGTGATTGCCGGTGCCCAGGTGCGTTCGGTACCGCTGATCCCCGGCGTGGACTTTTTTGCCGAGCTGGAAAAAGCTATCCGCGGCTCCATCCCCAAACCGAAAATGATGATCCTGGGCTTCCCGTCCAACCCGACGGCGCAGTGTGTCGAACTGGATTTCTTCGAGCGCGTGGTGGCCCTGGCCAAGCAATATGATGTGCTGGTTGTGCACGATCTGGCCTACGCCGATATCGTCTATGACGGCTGGAAAGCGCCTTCGATCATGCAAGTACCGGGCGCCAAGGACATCGCCGTGGAGTTCTTCACGCTGTCCAAAAGCTACAACATGGCAGGCTGGCGTATCGGTTTTATGGTGGGCAATCCTGAGCTGGTCAATGCTCTGGCGCGAATCAAGAGTTACCACGACTACGGCACCTTTACCCCGCTGCAAGTGGCGGCAATTGCTGCACTTGAGGGTGACCAGCAATGTGTGAAGGATATTGCCGAACAGTATCGTCAGCGCCGTAACGTGATCGTCAAAGGGCTGCACGAACTGGGCTGGATGGTCGAAAATCCGAAGGCTTCGATGTATATCTGGGCCAAGATTCCCGAACACTACGCCCACCTGGGCTCACTGGAATTCGCCAAGAAGCTGCTAGCAGATGCCAAGGTCTGTGTTTCACCGGGGGTAGGCTTTGGGGAATACGGTGACGACCATGTGCGCTTTGCCCTGATTGAAAATCAGGATCGCATTCGTCAGGCGCTGCGTGGAATTCGCGCCATGTTCCGCGCTGATGGCTTTAACGCTGGCTAAAACGACTGTGGGAGCTGGTAAACCAGCTCCCACAGGTTTATTGGTGCTTTAAACCACCAACGACAGCAGCAGAATAAAGATCAAACCTACAACCGAGAGGATGGTTTCCATCGCGGTCCAGGTCTTGAAGGTTTCAGCCACGGTCATATTGAAGTACTGCTTCACCAGCCAGAAACCTGCGTCGTTGACGTGAGACAGGATCAACGAGCCTGCGCCGGTTGCCAATACCAGCAGCTCACGGTTCACACCCGGAATCATGTCCACCACCGGCAACACAATCCCCGCCCCGGTAATGGTCGCTACGGTCGCAGAACCCGTCGCGATACGAATCACTGCAGCCACCAGCCAGGCCAGCAAAATCGGCGAAATTTGCGCGTTTACCGCCATATGGCCGATCACGTCACCCACACCGCTGGCTACCAGCATCTGCTTGAAACCGCCGCCCGCACCAATGATCAGAATGATCGCTGCGGTAGGAGCCAGGCTCGCGTCCAGCAGCTTGAGGATGCGTTTGGAGTCGATACCCTGGCGGGCGCCAAAGGTGTACAGCGCCAGCAGCAATGCCAGCAACAGCGCACTGATCGGGTGGCCGATCATGTCCATCCACACACGGAAGAAGTTGCCATCGGGCAGCGCCACGTCGGCGAACGTCTTGAGCAGCATCAGGAATACCGGCAACAGCACGGTGATCAGGGTGATGGAAAAACTCGGCAAGGTGCTGGATTCCGGCTCACTGGCCAGTTGATCCATGAGGTCCTGGGATGCATGGCCCGGGATGTACTTGGCGATAAACGTACCGTAAATCGGTCCGGCAATGATCGCGGTAGGCAGAGCAACAATCAGTCCGTACAGAATGGTCTTGCCGATGTCGGCACCAAACACGCCAATGGCCAGCAGCGGGCCCGGGTGCGGCGGTACCAGCCCGTGAACAGCCGACAAGCCGGCGAGCAGCGGGATACCGATCTTGATGATCGACACGCCAGTACGTCGCGCAACGATAAACACCAGCGGAATCAGCAGTACAAAGCCGATTTCGAAGAACAATGGAATACCGACCAGAAAGGCGGCAAACATCATTGCCCACTGCACCTTGTCCTTGCCGAAGGCACGGATCAGGGTACGGGCGATCTGGTCAGCACCACCGGAGTCGGCCATCATTTTACCAAGCATGGTGCCCAGCGCCAGGATGATCCCGACAAAGCCCAACACGCCGCCAAAACCATCCTGGAACGACTTGATGATCAGGTTGGCAGGCATGCCGGCCGTCAGCCCCAGAAACGCAGAGGCGATGATCAAGGCAATAAAGGGGTGCAGTTTGAATCGGGTGATCAGTACGATCAGGCCGATAATGGTCACCACTGCATCAAGCAGCAGAAACGTATTATGGGACATGCCTAGCATGGGGCGTCTCCTGCCTTTTTGTTGTTATCAAGTACGGGGGTGCCGCTACAGCCGAGGCAGATAGCGCTATCTGTTTGAAACAACATCATGAAGTTGCCATTACCGTCTGCTCGCACCACCAGTCTCGGGCGGCGCTTGCTAATTGCTTAACGTTCATCTGGGCTGCATTCAGAGTCAGCACCAAGGATTCATTGGTCGGTGATTCAAGCGCAGCGAACTGGCTGTCGATCAGGGTCTTGGGCATAAAGTGCCCCGGACGATCGGCCACCCGGGCAGCCGCCACCTCAGGGGTCAGCTCCAGAAACACAAAACCCAGACCATCTACCGCACTGCGTAAACGCTCGCGATAACGCAGCTTGAGTGCCGAACAGGTCAGCACCGGGCGCTGACCACTGGCAACCGCACGACGCAATTCGTCGCACAGGCTGTCAAGCCAGCCGGCACGGTCTTCATCGGTCAGGGGAATACCGGCGCTCATCTTGGCAATGTTGGCCGCCGGGTGAAACGCATCGCCTTCAATCGGGGTCGCGCCATTGAGCTGGCACAATGCCTGGCTAACGCTGGATTTGCCGCAGCCGGCAACACCCATGATGACCAGAGCAGTGATAGGTTGACTCATGAAACACCTCAGTCCGTAGACAGCGCTGTCTTTGTTCATGCGTTCAATACTTGAAAGCAAAGCACAAAGCTTAGGCTACCGACGTCTATTTCTCATTTTTATGGGGAGACGCGGAGACGCTCTCGACATACAAAGCTGGGGTAACTGATTTACACGCAATCAGGCAATTGCGGGTCCGCCAGGACAGCGCTACCTTAGTGACTTGTTTTTTGTTTGGCAAGCCGCCCTGATGACCACCTCCAAAAACGATAAAAACACCCGGACCACGGGTCGCCCCACCCTTAACGAAGTTGCCCGCCTTGCGGGGGTCAGCCCCATCACCGCCTCGCGAGCCCTGCGCGGTATCAGCAGCGTTGCCACGGAGC
This sequence comes from Pseudomonas sp. FSL R10-2964, assembly GCF_009600035.1. Taxonomy (NCBI): domain Bacteria; kingdom Pseudomonadati; phylum Pseudomonadota; class Gammaproteobacteria; order Pseudomonadales; family Pseudomonadaceae; genus Pseudomonas; species Pseudomonas sp. FSL R10-2964. The sequence goes on from NZ_WIWH01000012.1 coordinate 46,338, forward strand.
TGGCCGAAAAGGTCCGTGTTGCTGCCGACGAGCTGAACTATGTGGTCAATCCCGCCGCCCGCGCGCTAGCTTCGGCGCAGAGTCATTCTGTCGTGGTGCTGGTACCTTCGCTGTCCAACCTGCTTTTTATAGACACCCTCGAAGCCATCCATGACGTGTTGCGCCCCCGTGGCTTTGAAGTATTGATCGGCAACTTCCACTATTCCCGTGACGAAGAAGAAAATTTGCTGCGCAACTATATGGCCTACCAACCCCGAGGCCTGCTGCTGACCGGTTTTGATCGTTCGGAAAGCTCACGGCGGATGATCGAGACCAGCAATGTACCCTGCGTGTACATGATGGAGCTGGATGCCGCCGAGGGCTTGAACTGCGTCGGCTTTTCACAGCTGCAGGCCGGTGAAACAGCTGCCCGGCACTTGATCTCCCGTGGCCGCAGACATCTGGCCTATATCGGCGCCCAGCTCGATCAACGCACGTTGCTGCGCGGTGAGGGTTATCGCCGCACTTTGCAGGAAGCCGGACTGTACAACCCTGATCTTGAAGTACTGACGCCACGTCCGTCTTCGGTTGGCCTGGGGGGCGAATTGTTCCTGCAATTGCTCGCCAGCCATCCACAAGTGGATGCGATCTTTTTCGGCAACGACGACCTGGCCCAGGGCGCCTTGCTTGAGGCTGCACGCATCGGCATCAAAATCCCGGAGCAAATCGCCGTACTGGGCTTTAACGACCTCCCGTCTTCAGAGTTTATGGTGCCTCGCCTGAGCAGTATTCGTACGCCCCGGGAAGCCATTGGCCGTCGCGCAGCCGAGCAGATGCTGACACTGATGGCAGGCAATAAAGTTGCCAACCCTGTTCAGGACATGGGCTTTGAACTCATGGTGCGTGAAAGCAGTTAAAGCCCCTCACCCTCATCATGTACACAGTACAGCTTTAATGCAGTTGCAACGTCGAGTTGAACTGGCTGATGGCATCGACCACATGCCGGGAGCCTTGCTGGATTTCCAGAATCGCTTCCCCGGCCTCATTTGCCAGCTTAACACCAAGCCCTGTGCGGCTAAGGCTCGACTGCATGCTGGTCACAGCGCTCAGCGACAGATCATGATTTCGACGCACCACTTCGACAATTTCCAGGGTGGCAGCACTGGTGCGCGCCGCAAGGCTTCTGACCTCATCGGCCACCACGGCAAAGCCGCGCCCGTGCTCCCTCGCCCGCGCTGCCTCGATCGCGGCATTGAGCGCCAGTAAATTGGTTTGATCCGCAATACCACGAATGGTCTGCACGATCTTGCCGATACTGTCCGACTGTTTGCTTACCGCATCAATGCTCTGCGCTGCTTCATTAAGGTCTTTGGAAATGGCCTCGATGATTTGCACGGTTTGCTGCACCACCTGCGAGCCCTTCTGCGCGCAGGCATCGTTTTGCACCGAAGTGCTGTGGGCCGATTCGGCGGCAGTCTGCAGGTTGGTGACCTGAGCAGTGATATCACTGGCGAATTTCACCACTTTGTACAGGCGCCCCCTGGCATCGAAGATGGGGTTATAGGAGGCCTCGAGAAACACCGTATGACCGTGTTTGTCGACCCGCTCAAATCTTCTGGAATGGTACTCGCCGCGATTGAGCGAGGCCCAGAAAGCCTTGTAGCCGGCTGACTCGGCCTCGCTTCGACGACAGAACATGCCGTGATGCTGGCCGACAATTTCGCTCAGCGAGTAATGCATTGTGTCGAGGAAGTTCTGGTTGGCATTGATTACCCGCCCATCCGGTGAAAACTCGATCACCGCCATCGACCGGCTCAGGGCGTTTACGATGCTCTGGGTTTCGTGTTCTTTATTGATTCGATCTGTGACATCCGAAGCCACCTTGATGACACGCACAACGTGCTGGTCAGCGCCGACGATGGGCATGTAGCTGGCTTCCAGCCACACCTCACGCCCCGCCTTGTCGAGCCGTGAAAAGGTGCCGCTCAAAGGTTCGCCTCGGGCCAGGTCCCGCCAGAAATTGTTGTACTCACTGGATTTAACGTAAGCCGCTTCGCAAAATAGCCGATGGTGCTTGCCCCGAATCTCGTCAGCGGAATAACCCACAACCCGACAAAAATTCTCGTTGGCATCCAGAATGGTGCCGTCAGGGGCGAACTCAATAATTGCCATGGAACGGCTGATAGCCTGCACTTTAGCGGCCATGTCATTTAATAAGCCGCTAAGACGTTGATTTTCGAGCAGATCGGCTTTGCGATGCGAATTAAACATGGCTCAATCCCTGGAGGTGCTGTCTATTGATAATTCAAAAGTTTCAAGACGCAGCCAATCAGCTGGGTATCTCACTCTTAACGTTAGAGCTGTACGCACTTCGAGGGTTTGAGCACTTATGGCTACGACCCCGTAAACATGGAGCATAGCTAGCCAAATGACGCGCGCAAACAAATGGCCATCAACCTGCGACGGAACGCTCACGCTTTAAAAATTTACCAAATGGATGATGCAGTATTAAAAGTGACAGGGCCCCGAGGAGCGAGCCCCGGTAAATCCACTTAATGACCAAACAATCCGGTGTCAGTTTTTTTGGCTTTCTTGTCAGCGCGTTTTTCATCGGCTGTTTTAGCCGGCTTTTTCTTCGCTGCTTTCTTTGAATCCATACCTTTGGACATGTTATGCACTCCAGTAACCAGGGTTGTTCACTGAGGTATAGCACTGATCCATGGTGAACTTTCATTTAAAGTGGGTTATTTCGAAATGAATGCGTATGTGTACCCTTTAATTCCGAATACAGATCACCCACACTATTCAGATAACCCGCAGAAATCTGCCTTTTAGTTATTTATACTGCGCGCCCCTCCCCCGAGCCTGTGGACTTATGACTGCCATTATTTACGCCCCGCTTGAAGCGGCTTTATGGCCACTGATGAACAAGTTTTATCGCACACATCAATCATCGATGAAGGCGGTCAGGGAAGCGCAGTTATGGGTCGCCCGCAAAGAGGGGATTATTGCCGGTTTATGTTTGCGGCCAATGGCTCACGGCCACTGGCTGACCGGGCTTTTTGTCGCGCCAGCGCTACGCGGCCAAGGGGTGGCTGGCGATCTGGTCAGCCAGGCAATAGCTGCCGTCGATGGCCCGATCTGGTTGTTCTGCGACCCGCAGTTGCAGGGGTTTTATGAAAAGCTGGGGTTTAGCCTGGACGTGGAATTGCCCCATGCCCTAAATGAGCGGCTGGTTCGCTATCAACGCAACAAAGCGATGATAGCGATGGGCCTTACTCCTTGGTGTGCGGATCCAGATCAGGAAACAGCACCTCAATAAAACCGAACTTGCTGAAGTCCTTGATCCGTGACGGATACAGACGACCGATCAAGTGATCGCACTCATGCTGCACGACCCGCGCATGAAACCCCTCTGCAATCCGTACGATTGGCTCACCCTTGGGGGTGAAACCTTCGTAGCGGATCTTGTGGAAGCGCTCGACGACCCCACGTAGACCCGGCACCGACAGGCAACCCTCCCAGTCCTCTTCAACTGCCGGGCTCAGCGGCGTGATCAGCGGGTTGATCAGAATGGTCTGCGGCACGGCTTCGGCATCCGGGTAACGCTCGCTGTGCTCGAAACCGAACACCACCAGCTGCAGGTCAACGCCAATCTGCGGCGCTGCCAGGCCCACGCCGCCAGCGTGTTCCATGGTCTGCAACATATCGTCGAGCAGTTGCCAGAGTTCTGGCGTGTCGAACATCTCATCCGGCACCGGTTGGGCCACACGTAATAAACGCTCATCACCCATTTTCAGGATTTCACGAATCATGGTCAGGTTTCATCAGAAGTGGATTTAAGGGAGTGGTCGCGGCCAAGGCCGGAGACATGCTGCTTTGGATCAGGGTCGGCAGACTCATCGAATGTCTTCTCGCCCGGATTTTTGCCTTCAGCCGACATATGTTCGATCACAGCATTCATTTCAGCGCCCAGCAACAGCACCGCGGCCGAAATGTAGAAGTAAAGCAACAGCACGATGATTGCACCGATACTGCCATACATGGCGTTGTAGTCCGCGAAGGTTTTGACATAAAAGGCAAACCCCAAGGAAGCCACAATCCAGACCACTACCGCCAGCACCGAGCCCGGGGTAATAAAACGGAATTTCTGCTCAACATCGGGCATCACGTAATACATCAACGCCACTGCCACCATCATCAGCAAAATAATCGCCGGCCAGCGCAGGATGGTCCACAGCGTGACCACAAAGTCTTCAAGCCCCACCTGCCCCGCCAGCCAGCTCATCACCTGCGGTCCGAGCACCATCAGTGCGGCGGCGACCAGCAGCATGCCGGCAATGCCGATCGTGTAGAAAATCGACAGCGGAAAACGTTTCCAGACAGGGCGCCCTTCAACCACGTCGTAAGCAGCATTCATTGCGCTCATCATCAGGCGCACACCCGCAGAAGCCGTCCATAGCGCAATGACGATACCTACCGAAAGCAATCCGCCCTTGGATTGCTGCAACTGGTCGATCACCGGGTTGACCTGCTCCAGCGCTTGCGGCGGCAGTACCAGTTCGGACTGCAGGCGCAACCAGGTAAAGAAGTCTGGCAGATGCAAAAAACCGATCAATGCAATCAGGAACAGAATGAAAGGGAATAACGAAAACAGCATTTGATAGGCCAGCGCCGAGGCGTAGGTCGACATTTCATCGTCGATAAATTCCTTGACCGTTCGGATCAAGACTTTGCCCAAAGGCAGGCCGTTCAAGCCTGGGAATAACATAGCGTCTCCTTTCGCCGCACCGTTAATGAGGTCAACACGCCTCCAAGCGAAGGGTTTTACCTAAAAGTAGCCCAATTGGCGACTTTGAAAATACCGGATCGCCAAACCCGTAAAAAGGCCAACCCAACATTGACCTTGTGGTCCGGCATCGAGTTTCATTTATTTTCTGCCCATCATTTCGTCGATCAGCGCAGGTTGGGCTTTATGTTTGCCCGCTAACCCCCGAGAATACGCGACGTATTCAGGCTATGGCGCTGAAGATCCGCAATTGTAGGAAGGTTATGAAACTCGATAAAAAGCTGGCTATTGCCCGCAGGAACCAGGAACTCGGCGGCGCGGTACTCGGCGTCAACAACTGCCATTTCGCCGCACTGAACACCAACAAGAACATCTGGTGGTTCGATATTCCGCTGGCGCGCCTGGCCGTCGGCCAGTACGAATGGGTGCATCTGCTCCTGCACACCCCAAGCACCGACGAACTGCTGCACCTGAAGGTAACGACTGCATTCCTGCGTGAAAAACGCGAAGGCATGGTAGTACGTGCAACGCACAAGCGTACGCCGACCATGAGCCTGGAGTTGAGTGCAGACAAGGACTCCTATCTGCAGGACGTGCGTCCTACAGGTACTGGCGTCAACTTCGCACAGTTTTTACAGAAATAAACCCAAAGGCCAAAACCTGTGGCCGACCTGTAGATACTCTGTTGCAGGTCAAGCCCTATTGTGGGAGCGAGCCTGCTCGCGAACGACCTTCGCGAGCAGGCTCGCTCCCACAGTTGCAGTGTTCCTTCGGCAGCTGCTACAACAGACCTTCACCGTATCAAAACGAAAAATCCCCGCATTGCGGGGATTTTTCGTATCCAGGCCTGTTACTTCTTGAGGCCCAGCTTTTTCAGTTCTTCGTCTCGCAACTCACGACGCAGGATCTTGCCCACGTTGGTGGTCGGCAAGCTGTCGCGGAACTCGACGAACTTGGGCGCCTTGTAAGCCGTCAGGTTGGCACGCATATGCGTCATGACCTGTTCCTTGGTCAGCGTCATACCCGGCTTGACCACGATAAACACCTTGATCAGCTCACCGGTCTTCTCGTCCGGAATACCGATTGCAGCGCACTGCAATACGCCCGGCAAGGAGGCCATCACGTCTTCCAGCTCGTTGGGGTAAACATTGAAGCCCGACACCAGAATCATGTCTTTTTTGCGATCAACGATACGCATGTAGCCATCAGGCTGAATCACTGCGATATCACCGGATTTCAACCAGCCTTCGCTGTCCATGATCTCGGCGGTGGCGTCAGGACGCTCCCAGTAGCCTTTCATGACCTGCGGGCCCTTGATGCACAGCTCGCCGACTTCACCCAGCGGCAGCTCTTCGCCGGCATCGTTAATCACTTTGCACAGGGTCGAAGGCACCGGAATGCCAATGGTACCGATCTGAATGCTCTGGGCCGGGTTGACCGTGGCTACCGGACTGGTCTCGGTCATGCCATAACCTTCGCAGATCGGGCAACCGGTCACGGTCTTCCAGCGCTCGGCCACCGACAGTTGCAAGGCCATGCCACCCGAGAGCGTCACTTTGAGGGCCGAGAAATCCAGCTTGCGGAACGCCTCGCTGTTGCACAGCGCCACAAACAGGGTATTGAGGCCGACAAAACCGGTGAATTTCCACTTGGACAGCTCTTTGACCATCGCCGGTAAATCACGGGGGTTACTGATCAATACGTTGTGATTGCCCAGTAGCATCATCGCCATGCAGTGAAAGGTAAAGGCGTAGATGTGATACAGCGGCAAAGGCGTAATCAGGATTTCACAACCTTCATCGAGGTTGGAGGCCATCAATGCCTTGCACTGCAACATGTTGGCGATCAGGTTGCGATGGGTCAGCATCGCGCCCTTGGCCACACCGGTAGTGCCGCCCGTGTATTGCAGCACGGCAACATCACTGCTCACCGGGCTGGCTTCCTTGACCGGCTGGCCCTGGCCTTTGCTCAGCACGTCGTTGAACTTGACGGCCTGTGGCAAATGATAAGCAGGGACCATCTTTTTCACGTACTTGATGACGCTATTGATCAGCACCCGCTTGAAAGGCGACAGCATGTCAGCCACTTCGGTGACGATCACATACTTGACCGACGTCTGGGGCACGACTTTTTCAGCCAGATGCGCCATGTTCGCCAGGCACACCAGTGCCTTGGCACCGGAATCCTTGAACTGGTGTTCCATTTCCCGCGCGGTGTACAGCGGGTTGGTGTTGACCACAATCAAACCGGCGCGGATGGCTCCGAACACAGCAATCGGGTATTGCAACAGGTTGGGCAGCTGCACGGCGATGCGATCGCCCGGCTGCAAGTCGGTGTGCTGCTGCAACCAGGCTGCAAAAGCGCCCGACTGCTCATAGAGCTCACCGTAGGTAATGGTTTTGCCGAGGTTACTGAACGCCGGTTTATCGGCGAAACGCTGGCAAGATTCCCGCAGTACCGTCTGAATATTTGGATATTCATCTGGATTGATTTCAGCAGCAATCCCAGCTGGGTACTTATCCTTCCAAAAGCCTTCAATCATGGAAGCCCACTCCTCAGCGTCGCGAATTCTTCACCGCATCGGGTGCGGTTCTTATTTGTTTGATTTTTATAATGGACAGCTCTGACTTTCACTTACCCTGAAGTCACAAAGCGCGCCGAGAGTAGCAGCTTTGCCAAAGGCCGCCTAGAGCCAAAAACCGGGTTTAGAGTAACCAACCTGACTGTAGGACAATCCAAAGTCATCATTAGTGCAAACACTCTATTAACTAAGTAAGCCCTCTATCTCAAGCATTACAACCCCTTATCCTAGACATAAAAAAACGCTCGCGGCCTTTCGGCCAGCGAGCGTCTGTCGCCACAGTGAACGAATCAGGCGGTATCCCGTAACTCACGACGCAGGATTTTTCCAACCGGCGTCATGGGCAAGGCATCACGCAACACGATTTGCTTGGGCACCTTGTAACCGGTGAAATTGTCCTTGCAGTAAGCCGTGAGTTCCTCAACCGTCACCCCGCCTGCGCGCGGCACCACAAACAGTTTAACCGCCTCCCCCGTGCGCTCGTCGGGGACGCCGATAACCGCGCAATTGGCAACTTTGGGATGCGCCATCACGATGTCCTCGATTTCGTTGGGGTACACATTAAAGCCGGAGACAATAATCAGGTCTTTCTTGCGATCGACGATGCGGACAAAACCGTCCGGATCAATCACGGCGATATCACCGGTCTTGAACCAGCCCTCGGCATCCAGTACTTCGGCCGTGGCCTCGGGGTTTTGCCAGTAGCCCTTCATCACTTGCGGGCCTTTGACGCATAACTCGCCGCGCTCACCCAGCCCCAGATCAACCCCCTCATCGCTGATCACCTTCATGGCGGTGCCCGGCACCGGCATGCCCACCGTGCCCAGCCGTGCCAGCTGGCCGCAGGGGTTGGCGCTGGCCACCGGCGAGGTTTCCGTCAGGCCGTAACCTTCGACGATGCGGCACCCGGTGAGTTTCTCCCAGCGTTCAGCCGTCGCCTTGACCAGCGCAGTACCGCCCGAGTTGGTAATTTTGAGCCTGGAAAAATCCACGTCCTTGAAATCCGGGTGGTCCATCAGTGCAACAAACAAGGTGTTGAGCCCCAGGAAGCAGGTGAACTTCCAGTTTTTCAGTTCCTTGATAAAACCCTTGATGTCACGCGGGTTGGTGATCAGCACGTTATGGTTGCCGGTGACCATCATGCCCATGCAATTGGCCGTGAATGCATAGATATGGTACAGCGGCAGCGGGCCGATCATGATCTCGCGGCCGTCCTTGAGCATCGGCTGGCCGTCGGCGCCATGCTGGGACAGGCAGGCGCGCAACTGCTGCATATTGGCGACCAGATTGCCATGGGTGAGCATCGCGCCCTTGGGCAGGCCGGTGGTACCGCCGGTGTACTGCAGGACGGCGATATCATCCAGCGCTACCGCCAGTGGCCGGATCACCTGCCCCGCGCCCCGGCGCAAGACGCTTTTGAAGGCAATGGCCTGGGGCAACTGATAGGCAGGCACCAGTTTTTTCACCTTGTCGACCACCAGGTTGGTGATCCAGCCTTTGGCGGCCGGCATCATGTCGCCCATTCTGGCTTCGATCAGGTAGTCGATTTCGGTGTCTTGCAGCACTTCCTGTACCCGCTTGCCGAACATGTTCAGGTACACCAGCGCCCGAATCCCGGCGCTCTTGAACTGATGGCGCATCTCGCGCGAGGTGTAGAGCGGGTTGGTATTGACCACAATCAGGCCTGCACGCATGGCTCCGAACACGGCAATTGGATATTGCAGGGTGTTGGGCATTTGTACGGCAATACGGTCGCCCGGCTTGAGATCGGTGTACTCCTGCAGATAACCGGCAAACGCGGCACTGTGGCGCTCAAGCTCGGCATAGGTGATGGTCACTCCCAGATTGCTGAAGGCCGGGCGATCCGCAAACTTTTTGCAGGAGCGCTCAAACACGTCAACAACCGATTTAAAAGCCGTCATGTCGATATCCAGCGGTACACCGGCGGGACGTTTGTCATTCCAGAAATCAGGTTGCATTGTTTTTATCCTCGTACCTGAGTGTGCCTGGCCGCGTCTCGTGTCGAATGAAAAGCGGAGCTTGCGGACGTTAACAGTTATAAAGTTGTAGGCAAATACAGCGATCTTCGCCATTTACATCTTGAATCTTATTGCCGGGTAAACGCCCGTTAACTGGCCCCCTTGCAAATGCGCTATACACTGGTACGACAATAATTAAAGGAAATGCCATGACCCCTGAGACTTTCTGGCTGGAAGCGAATGACCGCAGCGGTCTTTTCGTTAACCAGTGGCTGCCGGACAGTACACCCAGGGCTGTTGTCCTGCTGGCTCATGGCATGGCTGAACACAGTGGCCGTTATGCGCACCTGGGCCAGGCCCTGTGTGCTGCCGGCTTTGCCCTGTATGCCCATGATCAGCGCGGTCACGGTAAAACAGCCGAGCGCGGCACCCTGGGCTATTTTGCCGGCAATGATGGCTGGTGCGCGGTGGTCAGCGACGTGGCCAGCCTGAGCCGGCATATCGGCCAGGCCCACCCGGGCATACCGGTTTTTTTGCTCGGGCACAGCATGGGCAGCTATATCGCGCAGGCGTATGTGATGCATCACAGTGCCAGCCTGCAAGGGGTGATTCTGAGTGCTTCGAATTTCCAGCCGGTGGCGCTCTATCGTGCAGCCAGCCTGATCGCCCGATTAGAGCGTTGGCGCCAGGGAGCCAAGGGCCGCAGTGCGCTGATCGAATGGTTGTCGTTCGGCTCGTTCAACAAGGCCTTCAAACCCAATCGCACGCCGTATGACTGGCTCAGCCGCGATCCGGCCCAGGTCGATGCCTACGCCAGCGACCCCCTGTGCGGCTTTCGGTGCACCAACCAACTGTGGATCGACCTGCTCGGCGGGTTGCAGCAAATCAGCAAAGCGTCCAATCTCGCTCAGATCGATCCGGGCCTGCCGCTGCTGATAATCGGCGGCGAATGTGATCCGGTGAGTGAAGGCAAGCGTCTCACTGATCTGGCCAGGGCATTGCGAAATGCCGGCAATCGTCAGTTGCAACTGAATCTGTATCCGCAAGCGCGGCATGAACTCTTCAACGAAACCAACCGCGATGAAGTCATGGCTGATGTAATTAAGTGGCTAAATCAGGCATTGAGCCACTCCCGCCCGTCGCGAAGCGAATGAGCGAAAAACAGATTTACACCTAAAAAGCTTTTAAAATCATAGCTTTAAAACCAAACACTCGTCACAGGACATGCGCTAGATGACTCAGGTTACCAACACCCCGTACGAAGCCCTCGAAGTCGGCCAGACAGCCAGCTACAGCAAAACCGTCGGAGAGCGTGACATTCAGCTTTTTGCGGCCATGTCCGGCGACCACAATCCGGTGCACCTCGACCCCGAGTTCGCCGCCGCCACCATGTTCAAGGAGCGTATTGCCCATGGCATGTTCAGTGGTGCGCTGATAAGTGCTGCCGTAGCCTGCGAGCTGCCTGGCCCGGGCACCATCTATGTCGGCCAGCAAATGAGCTTTCAGAAACCGGTGAAAATCGGTGACACCCTCACCGTGCGCCTGGAAATCCTGGAAAAACTGCCCAAGTTCCGTGTGCGCATTGCTACTCGCGTGTTCAACCAGCGCGATGAAATCGTTGTTGATGGCGAGGCCGAAATCATTGCGCCACGCAAGCAACAAACCGTGACCCTGCCGGTACTGCCTGCGATCAGCATTGGCTAAAACGCAATGTGGGAGCGGGCTCGCTCGCGATAGCATCAACTCGATCATTCTGATCAATCGAGTTTTTGCATCACGAGCAAGCCCGCTCCCACATTTTTGGAACTACAGCTTCAAGCTAATCATGCACGGGCACGGGCCTGATTGCGCAGCGCCTTAACCTGATCGTGGTTGCGTTGCACGCCGTGGTACTGGCGCTCTACCAGATCACGAATGCCGACCAGGTTGTGCTTGCTGATTTTTTCCAGCGCTTCTTTATAAGCCTTCAGCGCATGATCTTCGCCGCGCTCGGCTTCGTTGAGCACCGCTTCTTCGTCTTTGCCGGTAAACACAGACTTCACATCCACCCAACGGCGATGCAAGTCACCGGCCACGCTGGTGCTGGTTTCCGGGTCACCACCCAGAGCTCGAACTTGAGCCTGAAGTTCGGCAGCTGCGGCAGCGCAATCGGCTGAACGCTTGGCAAACAGAGCCTTCAGCTCCGGGTGCTTGATATCTTCGGCACAGCTTTTAAACCCTTCCTGGCCGTCTTTGCTGGTTTCGATCAGATCGTTCAGGATGCTAATGGCTTCTTTATTAAGGTCAGTCATTGTTCAATTCCTTACAAGGTTGAGGATCGTGCAATAGAGGTTGCAGGGCTCGTGCCAGTTTTATAATTAAATAAAATCCTTAAATATCAATGACTTAATAAATATCAAAAAATCTGTATCCGGTTTATATGCATGATCTGTCAATTGGCCTTCATGCAAATTGCCTGTATTTTGATTTCCACAGCTTTACCCATCTAAGGGCCGCTGCATGAACCCCGAAAAACTCGAACTGCTGGTCACTCGTGAAATGCCCTTCGGCAAATACAAGGGCCGAATCATCGCCGACCTGCCCGGCCAGTACCTCAACTGGTTCGCCCGTGAAGGTTTCCCCCACGGAGAACTGGGCGGCTTGCTGGCCCTGATGCAAGAGATTGATCATAACGGCCTGTCGGACCTGCTCGACCCGTTACGCGCCAAACACGGAAAACCCAAACCCCGCCATTGATAGAGCTGCCCCATGCCAAGGATTGAAGATAACGCCCGCGACGAACACTTCTGGCAAGCAATTGCCGAGCGCTACGACCTTGCGCCCGGCCCGATCAATCTGGAGAACGGCTACTTCGGGCGTATGACCCGCGACGTGGCACAGGACTACCAGCGTAATATCGACTTTATTAACCGCAACAACTCGGTGCCTGTGCGCCAGCACTTCGATACCACTCAGGGCCTGGAAATTCGCGACTCGCTGGCGGGGTTGCTTGGTGTAGCCCCTGCCGGCCTGGCGCTGACCTTTTGCGCGTCTGACGGCCTGCAATCATTGATCCGCAACTACAATGGCCTGCAAACGGGCGATCAATTGCTGATCAGCGACCTGGAATACCACAGCGTCGAATACGCCATGCGTGGAGTGGCACGCCAACGCGGCCTGGAAATTATCGAAATCTCCCACACGCACCCAGCCACGTTTGAAAGCCTGGTGGCCAGCTATCGCCAGGCATTTGAACGTAACCCGCGGATCAAGCTGATGGCGCTCACTCACGTTACCCATCGCACTGGCCTGGTCATGCCCGTGGAGGCCATTGTTGCGGCGGCAAAAGAGCATGGGGTTGACGTGATTCTGGACGGTGCCCATGCCCTGGGGCAGATCGAACTGGACCTGCCGGCACTGGGTGTGGCCTTTGCCGGATTCAACCTGCATAAATGGATTGGCGCGCCGCTGACCCTGGGCCTGATGTATATCGATCCCCAGCGCCTGGGCGACATTGACCCCGATATGGGCAATGAGCGCTACCCCGAGCCGGATGTGCGCAACCGCGCCGTTTATGGCACGGTCAACATCCCCGCCTGGCTAACCCTGACCAAGGTGCTGCAGGAACACCATGAGATGGGTGACGCCCGAGGCAAGGGTGCCCGACTCAACTACCTGCGCAACCTGTGGGTCAGCGAGGCGCGCAAGATCGAGGGCATTGAAGTGCTGGTCAACGATGATCCGCGCTTGTATTGCGCAATCACTTCGCTGCGCTTTACCCATGTGCAGGATCAACAACCGATGGTTGATCGCCTGCTCAAGGACTACAACCTGTTCACCGTAGCCCGCAACGGTTCGGCGTGTGGCAGTTGTATCCGGGTAACAGTGGGCTTTGCCACCACGCTGGATGACATCAACCAACTGGTGCGGGCGCTGCGCGAGCTTTCGCAAGCTCACACATAACCTTGTGGGAGCGGGTATTTTTCAGGCAAAAAAAAGGTGCGCCGACCAAGCGCACCAAAAACCGTAGAACACACAACACATTCGTAACTAAAACATCAATCCAGCAGGGCAAGCGCCTCAGCGGTGCATTCCTGGATTCGGGCCCAGTCGCCGTTCTTGATCCATTCGCTGTCCAGCATCCAGCTACCGCCCACGCACATCACGTTTTTCAAGGCCATGTAGTTGCGGATATTGGCCGGACCAACACCGCCGGTCGGGCAGAATTTCACTTCGCCAAAAGGACCGCCCAGGGCCTTGATCGCCGCTACACCGCCGCTGACTTCTGCAGGGAACAGTTTGAAACGGCGGTAACCCAAGCCATAGCCTTCCATGATCCCGGAAGCATTGCTGATGCCCGGCAGCAGCGGAATGTCGCTGGCAACACTGGCCTCGAGCAAGTCACGGGTAATGCCCGGCGTAACAATAAATTGCGAACCGGCGTCTTCCGCCGCCGCCAGCATATGGCGATCCAGTACGGTACCCGCACCTGTCACCAGCTCAGGGCGCTGGTCACGCAGGATACGAATGGCCTTGAGGCCGAACGCCGAACGCAGGGTCACTTCCAGCGCCGTCAGACCACCGGCCGCCAGCGCATCCGCCAAAGGCAGGATGTCTTGTTCGCGGGCAATGGTAATCACCGGCAGAATTCGTGCTCGCTCACACAGGCTGTCGATCAGGGCGACTTTATCCGCCATCGATACGTTCGCAATTGTTGTTGTCATGGCAGCTGATCCTTGGCTCATGGGCACCAGTAAATCTCTAACGTAGGTTGCAGGAAGGCACGAATCGGCAAGGCGGCAACATCTGTGCCCCCCAGCGCTTCGTTGAGGGTGTTCAATTTGGACTGGCCCTGGATCGACAGCACCTTGTGCTTCGCGCTCGCCAACAGGCTGCGACTCATGCTCAGACGCTGGTGCGGCACCGTTGGCGCCAGCATCGCCCAGCAACGACGCGGGTTGTCCAGTTGCAGGGCTTCACTCAGATTCGGGCTATTGGGGAACAGCGACGCGGTATGCCCGTCATCGCCCATACCCAGGATCAGCACATCGATCGGCGGCAACTCGGCCAGCCCCTGATCGGCCTCCAGCGCAGCCTTTTCTACCGTGGCTGCAGCGTTATACAAGCCGACAAAACGGGCTTTGGCCGCCGGGCCTTGGAGCAGATGCTTTTTAAGCAGGCCCGCGTTGCTGTCGGCATGCTCGACCGGCACCCAGCGTTCATCCGCCAGGCTGACAACCACTTTCGACCAATCGACCGGCTGCTTGATCAAGCTTTGGAAAAACGCCACCGGGCTGCGGCCGCCGGACACCACCAGAGTGGCAACGCCCTGCTCGGCGATAGCCTGGTTCAATTGCCCGGCAACTTTTGTTGCCAGCCCTTCGGCCAACAACGCCGGGTTCTTGAAGGTGTGCGAGCTCACACCTTCAGGCAGTTTCAAATCAGATATCGCCATACCAAGACCTCCCGTCCCGCGTAATCAGTGCAATGGAACTCATCGGCCCCCAGGACCCCGCCGCGTAAGGCTTGGGCGCATCACCGGACTTTTTCCAGCCGGCGATCAACTGGTCGCACCATTTCCATGCCGCTTCAATTTCATCTTTGCGTACAAACAGGTTCTGGTTGCCGCGCATGACTTCGAGCAACAGGCGCTCGTAAGCATCCGGAATCCGTGTGCTGCGATAAGTGTCAGAAAAATTCAATTGCAACGGGCCGCTGCGCAGTTGCATGCCTTTATCCAGGCCCTGGTCCTTGGTCATTACCCGCAAGGAAATACCTTCGTCCGGTTGCAGGCGAATAATCAGCTTGTTGCCGATTTGCAGGCGCTGCTCGGGAGCAAAGATGTAGTGCGACGGCTCCTTGAAGTGGATAACGATTTGCGAGAGCTTTTGTGGCATGCGCTTGCCGGTGCGCAGGTAGAACGGCACCCCTGCCCAACGCCAGTTACGAATATCGGCGCGCAGTGCCACAAAGGTCTCGGTGTCACTCTGGGTGTTGGAGTTTTCTTCCTCCAGATAACCCGGCACCGACTGACCTTCGCTGTAACCGGCAATGTACTGGCCGCGTACCACCTGGGTGGTCAGGCCTTCGGCGCTGATCGGGGCCAGGGCCTTGAGCACTTTGACCTTTTCGTCGCGAATGCTGTCGGCCGACAGGTCCGCAGGCGGGTCCATGGCAATCAGGCACAGCAACTGCAGCAGGTGGTTCTGGATCATGTCGCGCAGTTGGCCAGCCTTGTCGAAATAGCCCCAGCGGCCCTCGATGCCGACTTTCTCGGCCACGGTGATTTCAACGTGGGAGATGTAGCGCTGGTTCCACTGGGTCTCGAACAGGCTGTTGGCAAAACGCAGCGCGATCAGGTTTTGTACGGTCTCTTTGCCCAGGTAGTGGTCGATGCGGTAAGTGCGGTTCTCGGGGAAGAACTGCGCCACGGAATCGTTGACCTTGCGCGAAGACTCAAGATCCGAACCGATGGGCTTTTCCAGCACCACACGGGTGTTTTCAGCCAGGCCGACCGCGGACAGGTTCTCGCAAATGGCACCGTACACAGCCGCCGGAGTGGCGAAGTAAGCGATCAGGCGCTGCTCTGTGCCGGCCATTTCAGCCAGCGCCAGGTAATCTTCAGTCTTGAAAAAATCCACATGCAGGTAGCTCAAGCGAGCCAGGAAGCGGTTCAATGCTTCGACTTCGATTTCCTTCTCGCCCAGATACTGGCGCAACTGGCTGTCGATATGCGCCAGGTGCGTGGAGGCCTCGCCCGGCTCTCGGGCCAGCGCGAGAATGCGTGTGTCGGCATGCAGCAGACCGGCGCGATCCAGTTGGTACAAGGCAGGAAACAGCTTGCGCAGGGCCAGATCGCCAAGGGCGCCGAACAAGGCAAAGGTGCACGGTTCAACCGTAATCGAAGGCATGATGTTTGTTCTTTTATCAAGTTAAGCTACAAATACCTTTTTTCAAGGTATCACTCAAGGAAAAATGTAGTAATAAACACAACATTTTCTCAAAATACAGATTCCTGCTAGTGGTCGTCACAGGCCACCAGTAGGATAGGCCACCTTCCAGAACCGCTTTAGTCCGGTTCTTGCATCGCTGACCCAAGGACCATAAATGGACCGCGTGCGAAATTTACTCGAACAGATCAAGGGCCGCCTCGAAGACCTGAACAAGGCCGAGCGCAAAGTGGCCGAAATCATTTTGCAGAACCCGCAGCAGGCGACCCGATTCAGCATCGCCGCCCTGGCGCAGGCAGCTTCTGTCAGCGAACCCACGGTTAACCGTTTCTGCCGTTCATTTGGTGTCAGCGGCTACCCCGAGTTAAAGCTGCAACTGGCACAAAGCCTGGCCAGCGGCGCAGCTTACGTGAGCCGCGCGGTAGAGGCAGACGATAATCCGGCCGCGTATACACAAAAAATCTTCGGCAGCGCCATCGCCTCGCTGGACAGTGCCTGCCAGGCACTGGACCCCAACCTTATCAGCCGCGCCGTCGACTTGCTGATCCAGGCCCGGCAGATCCACTTTTTTGGCTTGGGCGCTTCTGCACCGGTGGCACTGGATGCGCAACACAAGTTCTTCCGCTTCAACCTGGCCGTCACCGCCCACGCCGACGTGCTGATGCAGCGCATGATCGCCTCGGTGGCGCACACGGGTGAATTGTTCGTGATTATTTCCTACACCGGTCGCACCCGTGAACTGGTGGAAGTGGCTCGCATTGCGCGCGCCAACGGTGCCTCGGTACTGGGGCTAACTGCGGAAAACTCGCCACTGGCCAAGGCCAGCACCCTGAGCCTGAACATCCCGCTGCCCGAAGACACCGACATCTATATGCCGATGACCTCGCGCATCATCCAGCTGACCGTACTGGATGTACTGGCAACCGGCATGACCCTGCGCCGCGGCGTGGACTTCCAGCCACACCTGCGCAAAATCAAGGAAAGCCTCAACGCCAGCCGCTATCCGGTGGGCGATGAGTTCAACTAGGCAAGCGCTTGGTAATGCCCCATCAGACGCTGCAAAGCCCCGCCCTCGCCTGCAAGCTCAAATGAGCCTGCTCGCCCGGGGCAAGGGCCTGGTTATGGGTACCGCCACTCGTGGACTCCACACACACAAAGCCCATCACTTCGTTCCAGCTCACCCCCAGCAACGGCCGCTTGCCGGGATGCCAGACCACCGTGCTGCCCTGATCACCCGTGTCGATGCTCAAAGCCCGTTGCCAGGCATGGTCATTGAGCTGCATTTCGCCGTCATGCTGGAACACCCGCTGACAACCACCTCCCACCCGTAACTCGCCTTTCTGCTGGCATACCTCACGGTTCAACTGGTCGTAGCCGTGCGCTCCGTCCAGACCGGACAGCGCTACCTCAGCAACATCACCAATTCGCCAGTAAGCGCGCAACGCCTGGCTCACCTGGCAAGGCTCGTCGTCCTGATGTTCGGTGCTCAGGCGCAGCTCCATTTCTTCGCCCAATCGCGCATGCAAATCCACCTGCCAATCGCACAGCTGCAAGCGCCAGTGCAAGGTCACCCCTTCTTCGTCGCTGCTGCTGTCGAGCAGCTTCCAGTCGATCAACCGCGCCCAGCCATGGGATGGCCAGGCGTTTTCACTGGGGTGACGGCCATACCAGGGCCAGAAGATCGGTACCCCACCACGTATCGCACCCACTTGCGGCCACTTGGCAGCGCACCACAGCCAGGGTTTTTGCCCGGTCGGCTGGAAGTGCAGCAACTGCGCGCCCTGACGGCTGAACACCGCCTGGCAATGCGGATGATCGATCACCAGTACGTCGCGCTGCTGAAAGCGCTCCCACTGGAAAACCGGCTGCTCGCGTCTGGATTTGAAAAAACGGTGAAGCGGATGCTCATGCATGTGCCGCAGTCCTGAAAATCATGCGCCGGGGGGTGCACCCCCGAAAAAAAGCGGATAGCCAAGGCTATCCGCTGGAAAAACAAGGAGCTTAGCGCATTTAGAACGTCGACTGAATTTTCAGTCCGGCCACCAATGCGTTGTCTACCTGGTCCACACCACCCGGGTGAGTGATGTACTGCAGGTTTGGACGCACCGTCAGCCAGTTGGTCACGTGGAAGCCGTAGTTGAGTTCGTAGTTGTACTCGGTATTGCGCAGCGGCGTGTACAAGGGGTCGCTGTAGTCGGTGGCACCGATGGACGCATTGATCAGCTCGGCGCTTTTCTTCACGTCATCGTTGACATGAATACGGGCGGCGCCAATGCCGATGTCATCCTTGGGCCGGGCATCGAACGGCCCTTTGTACACAAACATCAGCGACTGATAGTTGTCGACGATGTTGGTCTGCTTGTCATGGAAAGTGGCGTTGGCCGCGATATGCAGGCCGCGCGAAGCGTCACCGTTGTGGCTAGTGAGCTGCTGCTGCACGACAAACCAGTAGCCGTGTTTGCTGTCACGTACGCGATAGTCCTGACCATCATTGGTGATATTGACCTTCACGTCATCGGCAGACGCCGTGCTCTTGTAGTAACCCACACGGTATTCGCCCGGCAGGTCGTTGACCTTGGGCGACCACACCAACTCAACCGGCAACACAGTGCCCTTGGTACCGCTGCCGCTGAGCTTGAAGCCGTTGCCGTGCTCCAGTTGCGACGGGTTCTGGTTGTACGCACCGATTTGCGCGTACAACTCAGGCGTGATGTTGTACTTCACGCGCAGCGCCGCCTGGCTGACCGGCCAGTTGTACCAGAGGTTGGTGGCCCAGTTACCCACCTGCGAGCCACAGAACGCCAGGTTCTGGAATTCGCACGGGAAGGTGTTGAAGTCCTCGCCTTCACCGAAATAACCGGCCTTGACGTCCAGCTTGCCATCGAGGAACTGGTGCTGGATCCACAATTGGGTCAGACGCACCATATGGCCACGGCCATAGACTTCCTGGGAGGAACTCAAGGTCCCTGCACGCGGATCACCGACACGGTCATTGGAGATATTCTGACCATTACGGTTGGTCAGCTGGATCTTCGCCTGGGTGTTGTCCCAGCCCCACAGCTTTTGCAGGTCCAGCGCCACACCCAGACCAAACTGGTCGCTGTAGCGTGCGGTCTTGTCGTCGTTGTAGCCACCGTGCAGGTTGGCGCCCACTTCACCGACATAATCGGCCTTGATGTCGATACCCTGCTCGATCAGTCTGGTGCGCTCGCCGCCCCAGTCGCCCGTCATCCATTTCGAATCGGCACTGAAGGCTTCGTCGGCGTAGACACTGCTTGCACCCAGACCTAGCGCGACAATTGCCGATAGCTGGCAGGCCAGACGGGTGCGGGTCATTCTGTTAGTCATCCCTTTAATCCTCGTTGTCTTCTTATTGGCTTTGTTTAACGCGGCACAACTGCAAGGAGGCCCGGTAACAGGCTCCCTGTTGACTTAACGACCCTTGAATTGCGCCACGTTATCAGCCCGGCCTTGAGCCTGAGGCGAACTCATCGCCCCCAGACGCTCCCCCGTATTCGCATCAAACAGTAGCACTTTGGCAGGATCGAACTGCAAATTGAGGCTCTGACCGACCGCAGGGGCATCATCCGGAGCCATGCGGCAGCACACTTTGATGCCGTTGAGGCTGACAAAAACCAGGGTATCGGGGCCGGTGGGTTCGACAACCTGCACCTCGGCGCGAATAACCGGCAGGCCATTGGGTTCGGCTGGCGCCAGCACAATTTGCTCGGCGCGGATGCCCACGATCACATCGCGGTCTTCCAGCCCGGCGTCCTGCATGCCCAGCGGCAGCTCGCAACGCGCCTGGCCGCTGTCGAGCAAGGCCAGCAAGCGCCCGTCGCGACGCTGCAAACGCAGGGGGATAAAGTTCATCGGTGGCGAGCCAATAAAACTGGCGACAAACAGGTTGGCCGGGTCGTTGTAGATCTGTTTCGGCGTACCGAACTGCTGAATGATGCCGTCTTTCATCACCGCCACTTTGTCGCCCAGGGTCATGGCTTCGATCTGGTCGTGGGTAACGTAGACGGTGGTGGTTTTCAGGCGCTGGTGCATCAGCTTCATTTCGGTGCGCATCTCGACCCGCAGCTTGGCATCGAGGTTGGACAGCGGCTCGTCGAACAGGTAGATCTTCGGCCGCCGCGCCAGCGCCCGGCCCATGGCCACGCGCTGCTGCTGGCCACCGGACAGCTGGCCGGGCTTGCGCGTCAGCAGGTGCTCGATCTGCAGCAGTTTGGACACCCGCGCCACTTCTTCGTCAATGGCTGCCGCACTCATCTTGCGGATCTTCAGGCCGAAGGCAATGTTGTCGCGGACATTCATGGTCGGGTACAGCGCGTAAGACTGAAACACCATGGCGATGTCACGGTCCTTGGGGCTCATGCCGCTGATATCGGCATCGTCCACCAGAATCGCCCCGCCACTGATGCTCTCAAGACCGGCGATGCAGTTCATCAGGGTTGATTTGCCGCAGCCCGAAGGGCCCACCAGAATCAGGAACTCGCCGTCATCGATTTTCAGCTCGATGTTTTTCAGCGTGTCGGGCAAACCCTTGCCGTAGGATTTATTTACGTTGCGTAATTCTAGAGTCGCCATGCCTTACCCCTTGACCGCGCCGGACGTCAGCCCGCGCAGAAAATACTTGCCCGCAAAGATGTAGACCAGCAGCGTCGGCAGCCCCGCGATCATGGCCGCAGCCATGTCCACGTTGTATTCCTTGGCGCCGGTGCTGGTATTGACTAGGTTGTTGAGCGCCACCGTAATCGGCTGCGCATCGCCACTGGCAAACACCACACCAAACAGAAAGTCGTTCCAGATTTGAGTGAACTGCCAGATCAGGCAGACCATGACGATGGGCACCGACATCGGCAGCAGGATGCGCCCGAAAATAGTGAAAAAGCCCGCACCGTCCAGACGCGCAGCCTTGACCAGCGCATCCGGGATACTCACGTAGTAGTTGCGGAAAAACAGCGTGGTAAAGGCCAGACCGTAGACCACATGAACCAGCACCAGGCCGGTGGTGGTGTTGGCCAGCCCCAGTTTGCCGATGGTGAACGAGGCCGGCAGCAACACCGTCTGAAACGGCAGGAAGCAGCCAAACAACAGCAGGCCGAAAAACAGCTGCGAACCGCGAAAACGCCACATCGACAAGACATAACCGTTCATGGCGCCGATAAAGGTCGAAATCAGGACCGCTGGCACGGTGATTTTCACCGAGTTCCAGAAATACCCGCCCACCGTGTCCCAGGCCTTGATCCAGCCGATACCGTCGATCACTTGCGGCCAGCTCAGCAGGTTGCCGGTGCGGATGTCTTCCGGGGTTTTGAAACTGGTAAGCAGCATCACCACCAGCGGCACCAGATACACCGCCGCCGCAAGGATCAGGGTGGCGTAGATCGCCACACGGCTGAAGGTAAAACGCTGAGCATTAATCATGGCGTTTGTTCCTCAGCTCGGAATACAGATACGGCACGAGAATGGCCAGAATCGCGCCCAGCATCATGATCGCGCTGGCAGAACCGATGCCCATTTGCCCACGGCTGAAAGTAAAGGAGTACATGAACATCGCAGGCAGATCCGAGGAGTAGCCAGGGCCACCGGCAGTCATCGCTGACACCAGGTCGAAGCTCTTGATGGCAATGTGCGCCAGGATCATGAAGGCGCTGAAAAACACCGGTCGCAGGCTCGGCAGGACAATGCGCAAGTAGATGGTCGGCAAGTTTGCGCCGTCGACCTGAGCGGCACGAATGATCGACTGATCAACCCCGCGCAACCCGGCCAGAAACATCGCCATGACAAATCCGGAGGCCTGCCATACCGCCGCGATCACCAGGCAGTACACCACCCGGTCCTGATCCAGCAGCCAGTCAAAGCGAAAGCCTTCCCAGCCCCAGTCACGAAGCATTTTATCCAGCCCCAGGCCCGGGTTGAGCAGCCATTTCCAGGCCGTACCGGTGACGATCATGGAGAGCGCCATCGGGTACAGGTAGATGGTGCGGATAAAACCTTCCTTGCGAATCCGCTGGTCGAGCAGAATCGCCAGGAACACGCCAATCACCAGGCTGATGACGATAAACATGCCACCAAACACCGCCAGGTTCTTGCTCGCAACCCACCAGCGGTCATTGGCCATCAAGCGCGCATATTGCTGCAGGCCGACCCACTGGTAGCTGGGCATAAAACTGGAGTTGGTGAACGACAGCAGGAACGTCCAAAAAATGTAGCCATAAAAGCCCACCAATACGATCAGCATGCTCGGCGCCAAAACCAGCTTGGGCAACCAGCGCTGCAGCGCATCAAAGGGCGAGGCCTTGCTGAACACAGCCACGGAACTCATCGAAATACTCCCGGCAGGGTATGCCGGCATCCGCCAATGCAGATGCCGCACAACCAGGGACAAGGGGGGGGAGCCACGCACAAGGCGTGGCGGGTCAGCTCAACGAATTACTGTGCCGACTTGATGGCCGAATAGAGCTTTTTCCCGGCAGTGGCCGGATCAGCACTCTTGTCGCTCATAAAGTTGCTTACCGTGTCGAAAATAGCGCCCTGTACCGCCAGCGAGGTGGCCATGTTATGCGCCATGCTCGGCAACTGACCGTGGGTTTTGCCCGCTTCGGCAAAATCCTTGGCCGAGGCCTGGGCACAGCTGTCGAACTTGCTCATGTCCAGGTCACTGCGTACCGGGATCGAGCCTTTGTTCTGGTTGAACACGTACTGGAATTCGGGTTCAAGGGCGACTTTGGCCACGTCGTTTTGCGCGGCGATATTGCCCGGCGTGTTGTTTTTCGCCGAGAGTTTGAACATCGCCAGCGAGTCGATGTTGTAGGTAAAGCTGCCCTGGGTGCCCGGAAACGGCACGCATTCGAAATCAGTACCGGCCTTTTTGCCCGCAGCAGCCCATTCGCTTTTCGCCCAGTCACCCATGATCTGCATGCCGGCCTTGCCGTTGATCACCTTGGCCGCTTCCAGGTTCCAGTCCTGGCCGGTGCCGTCAGGGTCCATATAGCCCTGGAGTTTTTTCAGTTTGCTGAACACTTCAGCCATCTGCGGGCCGGTGAGGGTTTTCTCATCAAGATCGACGAACGCTTTTTTATAGCCTTGCGGGCCCATGACGCTCAGCACCAGGTCTTCAAAGACCGTGCTGTCCTGCCACGGCTGGCCGCCGTGGGCCAGGGGAATAAAGCCCGCTGCCTTGAGCTTGTCGCCCGCAGCAAAAAGTTCGTCAAGGGTAGTGGGCGCCTTGTCGATACCGGCCTTTTTGAAGACTTCAGGGTTGATCCACAACCAGTTCACCCGGTGAATATTCACCGGTACCGCCACGTAATGGCCGTCGTACTTCATGGTGTCGGATACGGTCTTGGACAGCATGCCATCCCAGTTGTTGGCCTTGGACACCTCATCGAGGTTGGTCAACAAACCCAGTGCGCCCCACTCCTGCAAGTCCGGGCCCTTGATCTGCGCCGCTGATGGTGGGTTGCCGGAGACGGCGCGGGTTTTCAGCACGGTCATGGCCGCAGCACCGCCACCGCCTGCTACAGCGCTGTCCTGCCAGGTATAACCGTCTTTTTCGATCAGTTTTTTCAGCACATCAACCGCTTTGGCTTCACCGCCGGAGGTCCACCAATGCACCACTTCAACCGTGCCTTTGGAATCGGCAGGGGCGGCAGCATAAGCACCCAGGGGGAACAGTGTGGCAAGCGAAATGACAACGGCGAGGCGATTGAATGAATTCATGTCGAGACCTTTCTTGTTGTTATAGCTGTGCAAGTCTTTTGCTTGCGCTGCTAGAGAGTGTATCCATCGCAAACTGCCTGCACGTAACGAACAGACGCCGAAATGTCACAACCTGGTGACATGGCGGCCGAGGTGATTGTTCTGTTCCAAAGATCTTTCAACAGCGCTAAACCCCGTATTCCTCTGGGCACTTAAGCTGCGCCTATCGATACATAAGGTATTTTCTGCGTTGCATGTAGGACGGATCCCGAAGTCGTTTTCCCACGTTGAACCTGCAAAAAACTTCAGCGAGGCTGCAACACTTCGCCACAATTCAAGAACGGATGCCGGCCCCCCCATCAGGAGATGAGTTTCATGCCAAAACAGCGCGCAACGCCCCAGAATCACTGTTTTATCAGCCAGCTACTGGATCCGGACGGCACCCCCTGCGCCTGGAAGCTGGACATTCGGCGCTCGGGGAAAGTACATGTCCACTGTTTCAATTTCACCGACTACGCGGATCAGGCTGCTGCCCTGGAGGCCGCTGAGACCATGCGTAACCAATTGGTTCTCAAAATGCCCCTGGCGTTTTCTTATGAAAACCGTCAGCGCCTTATGCCGCACAACACCAGCGGTCATCCAGGGGTGTACCGGGTCCGCTCCAACCAGATCGACTACTGGCGTGCAACAACCCGCATTCACGGCTACAACCTGAGCAAGAGCTTTCGCGTTGACCGGCATGGCGATGACGAGGCCAAACGCCTGGCGCTACAAGAGCGTCAGAGGCAACTGACTCTGTGCAATGAGCCCTACGACGTGGCCATGGAAAAACTGCAACAGCACTTCGGCCAGACCAGCAGGCGCGTGCGTGAGAACCGTATCAACGCCGCCATGAACAGCGACCACCCGCCCAGCCCCACCCTTGCAAAGCCTTCGGACAGCAACCTGGAACCCCTGTTGCCCATCAGCCCCGAGCAGGCGACCCTGTCGATCAATCGCCATTTCGCGGCAAGTGCAAAGTAACCCGCAGGCCGCCGGCCCGCAGGTTCTGCAAACTGACTTCACCGCCATGGCTATGGGCGATGCTGCGTGCAATCCCCAATCCGAGCCCGTAGCCCTGCTGCTGCCCGGCCAGGCGAAAGTGCGGTTCGAATACCTGCTCAAGACGCTGCTCGGGTACGCCCGGCCCCTCATCGTCAACCGTGAGGACAAAGGCCTGCTCATTGTCATCAATACGCAAATGCGCGTAGTGGCCGTACTTGAGCGCGTTATCGATCAGGTTGCCCATGCAGCGCCGCAGCGCCAGGGGTTTACCATAGTAAGGTCTGACAGCCCGGCCCTGCAGCGTTACGCGGCCGTTACCCTGGGGCAGCAGGTAAGGCTCGATCAGGCAGTCAAGCAACTGGTTCAAGTCCACGGCTTCGATGTTTTCGTGAATATCGGTGTCTTTCACACATTGCAGCGCCCCTTTGACCAGCATTTCCAGCTCGTCCAGATCACGGCCGAATTTGTATTGCAGTTGTTCGTCTTCGAGCAGCTCGACCCGCAGGCGCAAGCGGGTAATGGGCGTGCGCAAATCATGGGAGATGGCACTGAACAACTGGCCGCGCTCGGTCAGATAACGACTGATGCGGGCACGCATGGTATTGAGGGCGCGCGCCACCTCGACCACTTCACTGCCGCCGCCCACCTCGACCGGCTTGACCTCGTCCTCACCCAGCGACATGTCCCGGGCCGCTCGCGCCAGACGCTTGAGCGGACGGCTTTGCCAGTGCATCAACAGGCCGATGAACAACAACAGAAAAATACTGCTGAGCACGATAAACCACACCTGCAGGGCCGGCAGCCCCTCCTCTTCGAGACTGGTGTAGGGCTGGGGCAACAAGGAGGCGATATACAGCCATTCACCGGGCACCATCTGGATTTGTGTGACCAGGATCGGCGGATCGACCGGCTCCAGCGTCAGTGCAAAATGCGCCCAGGAGCGCGGTAGCTCGTCGAGTTTGAGACCGGCATTGAAAATACGCAGATCCTGGGGGCTGACAAACTGCACCGACATCTCGACATTGGGCCCCACGGCCTCGCGCAATACCTGATCCACGGCATCCAGTACCGCCTGCTTGCGCTGGGTGGGCGGCAACACCTGCATATCCAGTGGTTTGTCGTTGAGGCTCACGACAAAACGCGTACCGCCCATGCTGCGCAGTTGATCCAGTACCAATGGGCGATAGGCCAGCGGCAGGGAACGCAGGTAGGCGACGGTGGCGTTCATCGAGTGGGCCAGGCTACGCGCGCTGTTGACCAGGCCTTCGAGTTGCGTGGTACGCAACTGCGACAACCAGATAGCACTGGACAGGGTTTGCGCCAGCAGGATGGCGAGCAAGGTCAGCAACAACATGCGTCCCAGCAGCGAACGGGGCATATGCCATTTGCCCAGGCGCTTAAAGGTCATTGCCGGACATGACCTGAGCCGCCAGCTGATAACCGCTGCCGCGGATGGTGCGGATCAGCCGTGGCGGCTTGTCAGTGTCACGCAGGCGCTGGCGCAGGCGGCTGACCGCCATGTCGACAATGCGATCAAGCGGCATCAGCTCACGCCCGCGGGTTGCATTGCCAATAGTGTCGCGGTCGAGAATCTGCTGCGGGTTATCCAGAAACAATTTGAGCAAGGCAAAATCTGCCCCCGACAAAATCACCTCTTCTCCATCGGTATGAAACAGCCGATGAGTCACGGTGTTCAGCCGCCACTCTTCAAATGCCAGCACCTCGTTGCCCGAGGTGGTAGCGACAAATTGTGCCCTGCGTAACAACGCCTTGATCCGCGCCAGCAGCTCACGGGGGCTGAAGGGTTTACCCAGGTAATCGTCGGCGCCCAGCTCAAGACCAATGATGCGATCGGCCTCGTCGGAACTGGCAGTGAGCATGATGATCGGGATCTGGGCAAAGCGCGGATGCTGACGCACCCAGCGGCACAGGCTGAAGCCGTCTTCATCGGGTAACATGACATCGAGGATCAACAGATCACTCGCCGCGCTGTCCAGCGTTTCGCGAAAACCGGCGCCATCTCCCACGGCACGCACCTGGAAACCGGCGCGGGTGAGATACAGATCAAGCAGGTCGCGAATTTCCTGGTCGTCATCGACCAGCAAAATGGATTTGCCGGGTGTGCTCACAGTGGTGTTCCTTATTGTTTTTATACGGCGATCCAAACTCTGTGGGAGCGGGCTTGCTCGCTCCCACAACAAGCCCACTCACGGAGCTTTCAGCCAAACGCCTGCTGCAACGCCACCCCGGCACCGATCAAACCCGGGTACGGCGCCGTCACCAGCCACACCGGGATACCCTTGAGGTAGTCGCTCATGCAGCCTTTGTCGGCAAAGCTGCGGGCAAAGCCGCTGGCCAGGAAGATATCGGCAAAGCGCGGAATCACCCCGCCGACGATATACACCCCGCCACGGCCACCGATGGTCAGCACATTGTTGCCCGCCACACGGCCCAGCCAGCAACTGAAATGCTCCAGCACTTGCAGCGCCACAGGGTCGCCCGCCAAAGCAGCCGCGGTAATGGCCCGGTCGCTGTCCAGTACCGGTGCATGGCCATCCACCGCACAAATCGCCCGATAGACCCGCGGCAAACCGCTGCCGCTCAAAATGCTCTCGGCGCTCACATGGCCGATTTCATTGTAGATGTGCTGCCACAACTGCACTTCACGCGGGTTGCTCATGGGCAGGTCGACATGCCCGCCCTCCCCCGGCAAGGCCATGAATTGACCCTCGCCGAGATTGAGTAAAGTGCCCACACCCAGCCCGGTGCCCGGCCCGATAACCACCGCCGGGCGCGTCGGGTCAACAACCCCCGGGCAAACCTGGCGCACATCTTCGGGTTGCAGCCGGGTCATGCCCAAGGCCATCGCGCTGAAGTCGTTGATCAGCAGCAGATTGTCGACCTGCAGCGCACGGCAGAAGGCCGAGCGGCTCAAGCGCCAATGGTTGTTGGTAAAACGAAATTCATCGCCACTCACCGGCCCGGCCACTGACAGACATACCGAGCCTACAGAGCCCGGAGCCAGTTCCAGCGTATCCAGGTAAAGCTTGATGGCATCTTCCGGGCAGGCGAAGTCTGCTGTGGGCAATACGCTGACCGAACGCAACTGGTCGTTTTCCCACAACGCAAAACGTGCGTTGGTACCGCCTATATCACCGACCAGTGCGAGCTTCATTTCAGATTTTCCAGAGACGAGGTAAAGGTGCTCGCGCCCTGCTCGGCCGAACTGAAGGCCTGACGCATAAACGCAAACAACTCACGCCCGGTGCCGACGGCATTATCCAGAGTGCCGACAGCCGGGGTGCGCGCGGCAAATTCTGCCTCATCCACCAGCAGTTGCAACGTACCTTTTACCCCATCGACACGAATTATGTCGCCGTCCTGCACCCGCGCCAGGGCGCCGCCAATCGAAGCCTCGGGGCTCACATGAATTGCTGCCGGGATCTTCCCCGACGCGCCTGACATCCGCCCGTCGGTAATCAGCGCCACCTTGAAGCCCCGATCCTGCAACACACCCAGAAACGGCGTCATCTTGTGCAGCTCGGGCATACCGTTGGAGCGCGGCCCCTGAAAACGCATCACGGCCACGAAGTCGTGTTCCAGCTCACCGGCCTTGAACGCATCGGCCAGTTGTTGCTGGTCCTGGAACACCCGCGCCGGGGCTTCGACGATCTGATGTTCCGGGGCTACCGCCGAGACCTTCATCACGCCACGGCCCAGGTTGCCTTCCATCACCCGCAGGCCACCCTCGCCGGAGAATGCACGGGCAACCGGGCGCAGGATCGACTCGTCGAGGCTTTCAATCGGACCTTCACGCCATACCAGCTCGCCATCCACCAGGAACGGTTCGCGGGTGTAGCGGCTCAGGCCATAGCCCGCCACGGTGTTGACGTTTTCGTGAAGCAGACCGGCTTCCAGCAGCTCCCGAATCAGGAACGCCATACCACCGGCGGCCTGGAAGTGGTTGATATCGGCCTTGCCGTTTGGATACACGTGGGACAGGGTCGGTACCACCTCGGAGAGGTCGGCCATGTCTTGCCAGGTCAGCTGGATACCCGCCGACATGGCAATCGCCGGCATGTGCAAGGTGTGGTTGGTCGAACCGCCGGTGGCGTGCAGCGCAACGATGGAGTTGACCAGCGAACGCTCGTCAACGATCTCGCCCAGCGGCATGAAATCGCCGTTTTGCTTGGTCAGACGAGTGACTTGATGAGCCGCTTCGCGAGTCAGGGCATCGCGCAAAGGCGTGTAGGGGTTAACGAAAGAGGCGCCTGGCAAATGCAGGCCCATCACTTCCATCAGCAACTGGTTGGTGTTCGCGGTGCCGTAGAACGTGCAGGTGCCAGGGCTGTGGTAGGACTTCATCTCCGATTCCAGCAACTCTTCGCGGCTGGCCTTGCCTTCGGCGTAGCGCTGGCGCACATCGGCTTTTTCCTTGTTGGAAATGCCCGACGGCATCGGCCCACCCGGTACAAAGATGGTCGGCAAGTGACCAAAACGCAGCGCCCCCATCAGCAGGCCCGGCACGATCTTGTCGCAAATGCCCAGCATCAGCGCCGCGTCGAACATATTGTGGGACAGCGCCACGGCTGTGGACAAGGCAATCACTTCGCGGCTCAGCAAACTGAGTTCCATGCCCGGCTCGCCCTGGGTCACGCCGTCACACATGGCCGGGGTGCCGCCTGCGAACTGGCCCACCGAGCCAATTTCACGCAGGGCTTTTTTGATTTGCTCAGGAAAGTGCTCGTACGGCTGGTGCGCCGAGAGCATGTCGTTATATGACGAAACAATTGCCACGTTGACCGCGTTCATCATCCGCAGGCTGTTTTTATCTTCAGTGCCACACCCTGCCACGCCGTGGGCGAAGTTCGCGCATTGCAGCTTGCCGCGTTGCGGGCCGTCGCCGGCAGCGCCACGAATAAGCGTCAGATACGCCTCGCGGGTTGCACGACTGCGGGCAATAAGACGCTCGGTGACTTCAAGAACGCGGGGATGCATGTGTTGAACTCCAGGCTAACGGATGTGGCGACCTGTGCGTGTCCTATGCTGACCGAAGGGCTCCGGGGAGCGACTTCAATCATTCGGACCCGTTGATTCAGGTCACTCGTTGTAGATAAAACAAAATATTGCCACTTAAATGGCTTGTTTTCTATTTTTATGCGAATAATCTTGTAATTCCAACAACAAATCGATGGCAGGCGCTTTCCATGACTCTACGAATCGCAATCAATGGTTTTGGCCGTATCGGCCGTAACGTCCTGCGCGCACTGTATACCCAAGGCTACCGTCAGGACCTGCAGATCGTCGCCATCAACGATCTGGGTGACAGTTCGATCAATGCCCATCTGCTCAAGTACGACACGGTTCACGGCACGTTCGACGCCAATGTCGAACACGATCAGGAAAGCCTAACCGTCAATGGTGACCGCATCAGCGTGACCGCCATTCGCAATCCGGCCGAACTGCCGTGGGCGGCACTGAACATCGATGTGGTGTTTGAATGCACAGGTTTGTTCACCGAGCGCAGCAAGGCACAAGCACATATTACTGCTGGCGCCCGCAAGGTGATTATCTCTGCTCCCGGCAAAAATGCCGATGCGACGGTGGTCTACGGTGTCAACCACGACATTTTGCGTCAATCCCACCACATTATTTCCAATGCTTCCTGCACGACCAACTGCCTGGCACCGGTGGCGCAAATCCTGCACCGCGAATTCGGCATTGAAAACGGCCTGATGACCACCATCCACGCCTACACCAATGACCAGAACCTGACCGACGTCTACCACTCGGACCCCTACCGCGCACGTTCGGCCACCCAGAACATGATCCCGAGCAAAACCGGCGCAGCCGAAGCCGTGGGCCTGGTATTGCCGGAACTCGCCGGCAAGCTCACCGGCATGGCCGTGCGGGTGCCGGTGATCAACGTGTCGCTGGTCGACCTGACCATTGAACTCAAGCGCGAAACCACCGCAGCTGAAGTCAACGCGCTGTTCAAGGAAGCCAGCCAGCACTCCAAAGTACTGGGTTACAACACCCTGCCGCTGGTATCGAGCGACTTCAACCACAACCCGCTATCGTCGATCTTCGATGCCAATCACACCAAAGTCAGCGGCAAACTGCTAAAAGTGCTGGCCTGGTACGACAACGAGTGGGGCTTCTCCAACCGCATGCTCGATAACTGCCTGGCGCTGCACAACGCGGAGTAACGCGATGATCGGTATCAGCTTCACCACGGCCACCCTGGCGGCGCGCAAGCGTATCGCCCTGGTGGCCCACGATCATTGCAAGGGCTTTTTGCTGGACTGGGCCGAACGCCACAAGGCAGCCCTCAGCCAGCATGACCTGTGCGCCACCGGCACCACCGGGCTGCTGCTGAGCCAGCGCCTGGGCCTGCCGATCGAAAGCATGATCAGCGGGCCGTTGGGCGGCGATCAACAGGTGGGGGCACGGATCGCCGAGCAACGGGTCGACATGCTGGTGTTCTTCTGGGACCCGTTCGAGCCCCAGCCCCACGACCCGGACATCAAGGCACTGCTGCGGGTTGCGGCAGTATGGAACATCCCCGTGGCGTGCAATGAATGCAGCGCCGACTACCTGCTCAGCAGCCCGCTGATGAGCCAGCCCCATGAACACCGCATTCCTGATTACAGTGCGTATTTGAAGGGTCGGGTTTAGGTTTATGGTGGGAGCGAGCCTGCTCGCGAAGACGCACTATCGTCTACGACCTTCGCGAGCAGGCTCACTCCCACCAGAACGATTTCAAACCATTTCAAAACAGCACTTGACCAATAGCACAGATGATAAGCATTATCATTCGCTCAAAATCGGTCGGGTAGCACTGTGAGTCAGTCCCACTTCAATCAAGTCTTCCTTACCCAACGGGTAACCCTGCTGCGCACCCTGGAGCGGATGGTCAACAACCACAGCACCGCCGAAGACCTGCTGCAGGAGACCTACCTGCGCGTAACCCGCGCCTTGAGCGAACGCAGCGTCGAGCACCTTGAGCCCTTTGTGTTCCAGACCGCACGCAATCTGGCGCTTGACCACCTGCGCGCCCGGCGGATCCAGTCACGCACCGTGGTCGAAGATGTGCCCACTGAAGTGATCGAAGGCGTTGCCTCCCCTCTCAGCACCCCTGAAGAAGCCCATCAAGCCGCGCAACTACTGGAGCGTCTGAGTGTGAGCCTGAGCCAGTTAAGTGCCCGTCAACAACGGATTTTCATCCTCAGCCGCCTGCATGGCTGCAGTTATCAGGAGATTGCCGAAGAGCTTGACGTTTCCTTGAGCACCGTTCAGAAGGAACTCAAATTGATCATGGCAATCTGCATCGGGGTAGCCGACAGACTCAATCGCCCTTAACCTTGACCGGCGATGCCTGCTAGAACGCTCTGAAACTGCCAAGGAACATCCGTGACGAACACTCACAAATCTGCCGTGCCAGAACTGGCGCAAGACGTGCTGCAGGACAGCGCCATGGATCAGGCACTGGAATGGCTGATTACTCTTGAGTGTGCGAGCGACGAACAAAAAGCCGCTTTCGAAAACTGGCTCAATGCCGACCCCGCCCATGCCCAGGCCTTTGCCAAGGCCAATGCGATCTGGAACGGCGAACCGCTGCTGGCCGCCGCGCAAACCCTGCAAGCCCGCCGTAGCCCCGGCCTGTTGCGGCGCATAGGACGACACTGGAAACACCTGGCAACTGCGGCGGTGGTGATTATCAGCGTCGGCAGCTACAGCAATGTACCGTTACGCCTGCAAGCCGATCACCTGACCGTGGTGGGCGAGCGCCAGCGCCTGCAACTCGAGGACGGCTCAAAAGTGCTGCTTAACACCAACTCGGCGTTTTCCAGCAAGGTGGTCAATGCCCAAAGCAGCGCCCGCCTGTATCAGGGCGAAGCGTATTTCGAAATTCCCGCCGACCTGGAGTTCCCGCTGGTGCTTGATGCTGGCCCCGTGCGCGTCAGCGTGCGCGACACCGCCTTCGCCGTGAGCTACCTCAATGGTGAAACACAGGTGCGGGTGCAGCGCGGCGACGTCGATTTGCGGGTCAACAGTGCCGGTGCGCAAATGCGCCTGTCGGCTGGCAACAGCGTGCGCATTGGCCCTGACGGCTTCAGCAAGACCGCCCGGCTCAACCCCCAGACCGACCTGGCCTGGGTGCAGGGGCGCCTGGTGTTCGAAAACTGCCCGATGGGCAAGGTGCTGGATGAAGTACGCCGCTACTACCCAGGCTGGATCGTCAACAACAACGACAAACTCGCCAACGTGGCAGTGACCGGCAACTACCGGCTGGATCAGCCTCTGGATATCGTCCGCTCACTGGCCCATATCACCTCAAGTAGCCTTTCAGAATTCCCGGCGTTGGTAATTCTCAATTAAAAGTAGGTTTTTTTACTCGATAGCCTAAGGTCATACGTCTCGTTGTAGTCAATGCAACTGATTCGCATTTTGAGTCAGCTTCGCAACTATAAGATTCGTTCACCACGGAGCGCTATCAATGCCCACTCGTTTCAACAGCCGGTCCTCATCCAACGCCCGCAAGGGTGGTTTGCAGCAGTGCACGTTGTCGTTGTTGACCGCCGCCATGCTTTTGGCCGGTGTGCAGGCGGCTCCAGCCCTGGCGGCGACCGATGAGCAGCCGGCGACCCGCTCCGTGGGCAATTACAAGTTTGCGATCTCCCAGCAGCCATTGGCCTCCGCGCTTAACGATTTCAGCACGGTGACCGGCTGGCAGGTCGGCCTGCCGGCAGAGCTGGCGCAGAATGTGTCCTCGCCCGGCGTGCGCGGTTCACTCACCCCGGAAAAAGCCCTGGAGCGCCTGTTGATCGGCACCAACCTGGGCTACCGCAAGCTGGCCAGCAACAATATCGTGCTGGAAAAGCGCAGCAGCTCCACCGGCACCCTGGCCCTGCAACAAGTCACCATCAGCGCCACTCGCCAGGAGCAGGACGTGAACTCGGTGCCCAGCACAATTACCGTCCATGACCGCCAGGATATGGACCGCGATAACGTCAATACCATCAAGGACCTGGTGCGCTATGAGCCGGGTGTCTCGGTAGGCGGCGCCGGCCAGCGTGGCGGCATCAGCAACTACAACATCCGCGGCATCGACGGCGACCGGATCCTGACCCAGGTGGACGGCGTCGAGATCCCCAACTCGTTCTTCAACGGCCCGTACGCCAAGACCCAGCGCAACTACGTCGACCCGGAAATCATCAAGCGCGTCGAAATCCTCCGTGGCCCGGCGTCGGTACTTTATGGCAGCAACGCCATTGGCGGTGCCGTCAGCTACTTCACCCTCGACCCCAATGACATCATCAAGCCGGGCCAGGATGTTGGCGCCCGCCTCAAGGCCGGCTACAGCTCGGCCGATCGCAGTTGGTTGAAATCCGGCACCGTCGCCGGCCGCTCGGGCGACTTCGACGGCTTGTTGCACCTGAGCCAGCGCGACGGTCACGAAACCGAATCCTACGGTGACCACGGCGGCACCGGGCTGTCCCGTACCGCGGCCAACCCTGAAGATACCAAAACCACCAACGTACTGGCCAAGCTGGGCTGGAACTACAACGATGACGACCGTCTTGGCTTCACTTATGAGAAGTACAAGGACCGCCTCGACATCAATGAAAAAAGCGCGGTCGGCGGACCGTTCAACAACGGCCAGCCGCTGGGCATGTACCTGACGCGTAACGGCAAGGACACCATCAGCCGCGAGCGTTTCGGCCTGGAAAACAGCATGGCGCTGGATACCGCCGTGGCTGACCACTTCAAGTGGAGCCTGAACTACCAGATCGCCAAAACCGACCAGAACACCCTGGAAGACTACTTCCCCTACAGCCGTCATGTGATGCGTTCGCGCAACACCACCTACGAAGAAAAAACCTGGGTACTGGACGCCCAGGCAGACAAAGCCTTCCATATTGCTGACACCGATCACCTGCTGACCTACGGTGCCACTATCAAGCACCAGAAAGTCACCGGTTCGCGCAGTGGCTCGGGCACCTGCCTGGCAGTAGGCAATGGTTGCACCGCCGTGGGCGCCGACAGCCCGAAAGATTACCTGGTCAAATCCAGCGACTTCCCGGACCCGACCATCAACACCTACAGCCTGTTCGCCCAGGACCAGATCAGCTGGAATGACTGGACCTTCATGCCCGGCCTGCGCTACGACTACACCAAGCTGACGCCGCATATCACCCAGGAATTCCTCAACACCGTCAACAGCGACCAGAAAGGCACCGTAAGCGATGCAGACAAGGTCTGGCACCGCCTGTCGCCAAAACTGGGCGTCACTTACGCGTTCAACGACAACTACACCTGGTACGGCCAGTACGCCGAAGGCTTCCGCACCCCGACCGCCAAGGCGCTATACGGTCGATTTGACAACCTGCAGGCAGGCTACTCGGTAGAGCCGAACCCGGATCTGGAACCGGAAAAAAGCAAAAGCTACGAGACCGGCCTGCGCGGCAATTTCGATGCTGGCTCATTCGACGTAGCCGTGTTCTATAACAAGTACCGCGACTTCATTAACGAAGATGCCATCACCCCCGGCTACGACGACCTCAAGTTCCAGGCCAACAACATCAAGCACGCCACCATCAAGGGTGCCGAGGTCAAAGGCCGCCTGAACCTGGACGCTTTCGGCGCGCCACAGGGCCTCTATACCCGTGGTTCCGTGGCATATGCCCACGGTCGCAACGAAGACACCGGCCAGCCGATCAACAGCGTCAACCCGCTGACCGCCGTGATGGGCCTGGGCTACGAGCAGCAGAACTATGGCGCCCTGGTGAGCTGGACACTGGTCAAGAGCAAGGATCAGGTCGACGACACCAGCTACTTCGCCCCCGATGGCACCAGCAAGCAGTTCAAGTCGCCTGGCTATGGTGTGCTCGACCTGACCGGTTTCTACAAGGTCACCAAGGACGTCACCGTCAATGCCGGCCTGTACAACCTGACCGACAAGAAATACTGGAACTGGGATGACGTGCGCGGCTACGACAGCGTGGGTGAGGCCGGCGTGCTGAACCCGGCCAATATGGAGCGACTGACCGCGCCGGGCCGCAACTTCTCGATCAATCTGGTCTGGGATATCTGATCAGCCACGCTCACTGCGCAGAATTTTGCTCTGCGCAGTGAGGATTTTTTACTGTGATGCGTCTTCCTGATCGTCTAGTTACAAAGCGCATCTCATTCTCAAGGATTTTTTCATGACCACTGCTGATTCCGCATCACGTCCGGCCTTGCGTTCCCAACGTCTGAACCAGATCACCAACGAGCCGCATCAAAAGCTCGACGCTTTGGTCAAGGCGCACAAGCCATTTGATGACGTGGCCAGCTTCGCCCGCTTTGTCGTCGCCCAGTACCTGTTCCAGTCGGAGCTCAAGGCGCTGTACACCGACCCGGCCCTGAAAGAAATCGTCCCTGACCTGCCAGAGCGCTGCCGCGCCGAGCAAGCCAAGGCCGACCTGGCCGACCTCAACACCGAAGTGCCTGCCCCGGTTGCCGGCGCGGTCAACTCGCCAAGCAAGGCTGAAGCACTGGGCTGGATCTTCGTTTCCGAAGGCTCCAAGCTGGGCGCTGCATTCCTGATCAAGCGTGCTGTGGGCCTGGGCCTGAGCGACAGCTTCGGCGCCCGCCACCTGGGCGAGCCTGCCGGTGGCCGTGCCGAAGGCTGGAAAAGCTTTATCCGCACCCTCGACGGCCTGGAACTGACGGCTGAAGAAGAAGCCGACCTCGACAAAGGTGCAGTAGCGGCCTTTGAGCGTTTTACCGTATTACTGGAACACGCCTACGCTGCTCAGCCAGAACTGGCTTAAGCTGACAGGCCCGACCAGCGCACGCTGGTCGGGTGTCCTTTTATGCGTCCTGAGCTTATGACCCGCCAAACCCGATCCACGTCGAAAATCGCCCGAATCCTGTTCGGCTTGCTGGCCTATGTGAGCCTGGGCATTGGCCTGATTGCGATTGTGATTCCTGGCCTGCCGACCACCGAATTTATTTTGCTCGCCGCCTGGGCCGCGACCAAAAGCTCCCCGCGCTTGAGTGCCTGGCTGGAAAACCACCGGTTGTTTGGTCCGATCCTGAGCAACTGGCGCAACGGCAAGATCATCAAGCGCAACGCCAAAATCAGCGCCACTGTCAGCATGTTGTTGTGCGCAGGGCTGATGCTTTATGTGCTGGATCACAACTGGCCGGTGTTTCTGGCGATTGCCGGCATGAGCATGGGCAATCTGTGGATCTGGTCGCGACCGGAGCGCTTGCCAAGCCCTTCGTAGCAGCTGACGAGCGGAGCACTCATAAGGCTTTTTACAGGAACTGGCCCCCCTCGGAATTTATGAGCGCCGCACACCTGTGGGAGCTGGCTTGCCTGCGATACTGACACCCCGGTGTATCAGGCAAACGGCGGCGATGCCATCGCGAGCAAGCCCGCTCCCACAAATCGCCACTTACAACGCCAACGCCCCGCTATACAGCGCATAAGCTGCCGCCAGTGCGGTTATCACCACCATCGCGAATATCACCTTCTCCCAGGGCTTGAACAGCAGCTCACCCTGCTCGCGCTTGGCCTTGGCGAAAAAGAACACCCCCGGTGCATACAGCAACGCCGAGAGCAGCAGGTATTTGGGCCCCGCCGCATATAACAGCCACATCGCATAAATCAGCGCCACCGCCCCTACCAGCAGGTCCTTGACCCTCCGCCGCCCCGCTCGCTCGTAAGTCTCGCCCCTCACGCACAGCAGCACCGCGTAAGCTGCCGACCACAGGTAAGGCACCAGGATCATCGATGAAGCCAGATAGATCAGGCTGGTGTAAGTACCGGCGGACACCAGGGTGATCACCAGGAAAATCTGGATCATCGAGTTGGTCAGCCACAGGGCATTGACCGGCACATGGTTGGCGTTTTCCTTTTTCAGGAACGCCGGCATGGTGTTGTCCCGGGCTGTGGCATAGAGGATCTCGGCGCACAGCAACGCCCACGACAACAACGCCCCCAACAGCGAGATCGCCAGCCCGATACTGATCAGTATCGCGCCCCACTCTCCCACCACATGCTTGAGCACCCCGGCCATCGACGGGTTTTGCAGACTGGCCAGTTCCGGCTGGCTCATGATCCCCAGCGACAGCACGTTCACCAGCACCAGCAGGGCCAGCACGCCGAGAAAGCCAATGACCGTAGCCTTGCCCACATCCGAACGTTTCTCGGCACGGCCCGAGTAGACACTGGCACCTTCAATACCGATAAACACGAAGACCGTCACCAGCATCATGTTGCGCACCTGATCCATCACGCTGCCCAGGCTGGGTGTTTGTGTGCCCCAAAAATCCCGGGTGAAAATATCGGCCTTGAACGCCACGGCGGTGAGCACGATAAACATCACAATGGGGACGATTTTGGCCACGGTGGTCAGCTGGTTGATAAACGCCGCTTCCTTGATCCCGCGCAGCACCAGAAAATGCACCCCCCACAGCAGCAACGATGCGCAACCTATGGCGATCGGCGTGTTGCCCTGGCCAAACACCGGGAAAAAATAGCCCAGGGTGCTGAACAGCAATACGAAGTAACCGACGTTGCCCATCCAGGCGCTGATCCAGTAGCCCCAGGCTGACGAGAAACCCATGTAGTCGCCAAACCCGGCCTTGGCGTAGGCATACACCCCCGAATCCAGCTGCGGCTTGCGATTGGCCAGGGTCTGGAACACAAAGGCCAGCGCCAGCATGCCCACTGCCGTGATTGCCCAGCCGATCAACACGGCACCACCGGCAGCATGCTCGGCGATATTTTGTGGCAACGAAAAAATCCCGCCACCAATCATCGAGCCGACAACCAACGCGATCAGGGCGTTGAGCCTAAGCTTTTGCGTCTGTTGCGACATCGTCACCTCGCTGTACTACTTGGTTAAAACTTATGAATATCAGGCTACAGACGTTCACTGACTAAATATATGCAGTGCCCAAACGTTTAATAGATCCCCGCAATAAGCCGTGCTTCCCTGATAACCATTGCGCCTATTGAAACCTAAAAAACCGTTCATATATAGATGACGATTTAATTTCATGGAGGGGTTCATGAAACTTGAAGATGACATTTGCAAATCTGGAAATACTGGCTAGCTTCAATCCCCACGACACCGTGGGTAACGAACGTATTAATACCTGAAAACATCTCTGGAGTAAGGCTTTCAGGAAGCGTCATAAAAATGCGTGATCGCGACCTTCCCCGCTCTATCAACAATGGAATGTAGTAATGCCCTGATCTATGTCAAACGGCTTGAATATCAATGGACTTAACTTTGAAGCCTCACTTCTCCTAGATTGGAGTCACTACAAATGTCTGATACTCCTGGAAAACTGCGACTGGGTGCGTTGGTTGCTCTGGTAGTCGGCTCAATGATTGGCGGCGGGATTTTTTCGCTGCCTCAAAACATGGCCGCCAGCGCTGATGTCGGCGCAATCCTGATCGGTTGGGCAATTACCGCTGTCGGTATGTTGACCCTCGCTTTTGTGTTCCAGACCCTCGCCAATCGCAAACCTGACCTTGACGGCGGCGTGTATGCCTACGCCAAAGCAGGCTTCGGCGATTACATGGGTTTCTCGTCAGCCTGGGGCTACTGGATCAGCGCCTGGCTGGGTAACGTCGGCTACTTCGTGTTGCTGTTCAGCACCCTGGGTTACTTCTTCCCGATCTTCGGCGAAGGCAATACCCCCGCCGCCATCATCGGCGCCTCGATCCTGCTCTGGGCCGTGCATTTCCTGGTACTGCGCGGCATCAAGGAAGCAGCGTTCATCAACCTGGTAACCACCGTTGCCAAGGTCGTACCGCTGGTTCTGTTTATCCTGATTGCCCTCTTCGCGTTCAAACTGGACATCTTTACCAGTGACATCTGGGGCGTAAAAAACCCGGACC
Source organism: Pseudomonas sp. FSL R10-2964 (assembly GCF_009600035.1). NCBI lineage: Bacteria > Pseudomonadati > Pseudomonadota > Gammaproteobacteria > Pseudomonadales > Pseudomonadaceae > Pseudomonas > Pseudomonas sp. FSL R10-2964. The sequence goes on from NZ_WIWH01000012.1 coordinate 86,257, forward strand.
TGGGCAGCGTGATGGATCAGGTGCGCAACATGATGCTGGTCACCGTTTGGGTGTTCATCGGTATCGAAGGCGCAAGCATCTTCTCTTCCCGTGCCGAAAAACGTTCGGACGTGGGTCGGGCCACCGTGATCGGCTTTATCACCGTGCTGCTGTTGCTGGTACTGGTGAACGTGCTGTCGCTGGGCATCATGACTCAGCCTGAACTGGCAAAACTGCAAAACCCTTCGATGGCGGCCGTGCTTGAGCATGTGGTCGGTCACTGGGGTGCAGTACTGATCAGCGTCGGCTTGATCATCTCCCTGCTGGGTGCCCTGCTCTCCTGGGTACTGCTGTGCGCAGAGATCATGTTCTCGGCGGCCAAGGACCACACCATGCCGGCCTTCCTGAAAAAGGAAAACGCCAACCATGTACCGGTCAACGCCCTGTGGCTGACCAACGCCATGGTGCAGCTGTTCCTGATCATCACCCTGTTCTCGGCCAGTACTTATCTGTCGCTGATCTACCTGGCGACCTCGATGATCCTGGTGCCTTACCTCTGGTCTGCAGCCTACGGCTTCCTGCTGGCGGTACGTGCCGAGACTTACGAGAACGCCCTGGCAGAACGCAAGAAAGATCTGATCATCGGCGGTATCGCGCTGATCTACGCGATCTGGCTGATCTATGCCGGCGGCCTCAAGTACCTGCTGTTGTCGGCCCTGCTCTATGCACCTGGCGCCATTCTGTTCGCCAAGGCCAAGCGTGAAAGCGGCCAGCCCGTGTTTACCAACATCGAGAAAGTGATTTTTGCCGCAGTAGTGATCGGCGCCCTGGTGGCTGCCTATGGTCTCTACGACGGTTTCCTGACCCTGTAACAACCTGTTTGTGTACTTTGGAGGATGACTGTAATGACCACGGAAAAAGTGAAATACGGCGTGCATTCCGAAGCCGGTAAGCTGCATAAGGTTATGGTGTGTTCCCCAGGCCTGGCTCACCAGCGCCTGACCCCAAGCAACTGCGATGAATTGCTGTTCGATGACGTACTGTGGGTCAACCAGGCCAAGCGTGACCACTTCGACTTCGTCACCAAAATGCGCGACCGCGGCATTGATGTGCTGGAAATGCACAACCTGCTGACCGATATCGTTGCCATCCCGGAAGCCCTGGACTGGATTCTGGACCACAAAGTGACCCCCAATCAGGTGGGTGTGGGCCTGGTCAACGAAGTCAAATCCTGGCTTAAAAGCCTTGAGCCACGCCAAATTGCCGAGTACCTGATCGGCGGCGTGTCGGCAGACGATCTGCCAGACAGCTTTGGTGGCAAGACCATCCAGATGTTCCGTGACTTCCTCGGTCACACCAGCTTTATCCTGCCACCGCTGCCCAACACCCAGTTCACCCGTGACACCACTTGCTGGATCTACGGTGGCGTGACGCTGAACCCTATGTACTGGCCGGCGCGTCGTCAGGAAACCCTGCTGACCACCGCGATCTACAAGTTCCACCCTGAGTTCACCAACGCCGACTTCCAGATCTGGTACGGCGACCCGACAGTCGACCATGGCAACGCCAGCCTTGAAGGCGGCGACGTGATGCCAATCGGCAACGGCGTAGTCCTGATCGGTATGGGCGAGCGCACGTCACGTCAGGCCATTGGCCAACTGGCACAAAACCTGTTCAAGAACGGCGCTGTAGAACGAGTGATCGTTGCCGGTATGCCCAAGTCCCGCGCGGCGATGCACCTGGACACCGTGTTCAGCTTCTGCGACCGCGACCTGGTGACCATCTTCCCTGAAGTCGTGAACCAGATCGTTGCGTTCTCGGTGTACCCGGACGACAAGAAACAAGGCGGCGTGGACGTACGACGCGAAGAAGGCCACTTCCTCGACGTAGTGGCCAAGGCCCTGGGCGTGAAAAAACTGCGTGTGGTCGAAACCGGCGGCAACTCGTTCGCAGCAGAACGCGAGCAGTGGGATGACGGTAACAACGTGGTGGCCTTGGAGCCTGGCGTGGTGATCGGTTACGACCGCAACACCTACACCAACACCCTGCTGCGCAAGGCTGGCGTTGAAGTCATCACCATCAGCGCCTCCGAACTGGGCCGCGGCCGTGGCGGCGGTCACTGCATGACCTGCCCGATCGTGCGTGACCCTGTCGACTATTAATCTACCCATTTGATTGCTTGCCCCGGCCCCAACACGGGGCCGGTGCAAGCCGGTTAACCCGAAACCAAGGAGATCACCATGGCTTTTAACATGAAAAACCGCAGCCTTCTGAGCCTGATGCACCACACTCCACGTGAGTTGCATTTCCTGCTCGATCTGTCCCGCGATCTCAAGCGCGCCAAGTACACCGGTACTGAAGAGCCGCACTTGAAAGGCAAAAACATCGCCCTGATCTTCGAAAAAACGTCGACCCGCACCCGTTGCGCATTTGAAGTGGCAGCCCACGACCAGGGCGCGCACGTTACCTACATCGACCCGGTTTCTTCACAGATCGGTCACAAAGAAAGCATGAAAGACACCGCCCGCGTTCTGGGCCGCATGTTTGACGCCATCGAATACCGTGGCTTTGAACAGGCTGTTGTCGAAGAGCTGGCCAAATACGCAGGCGTGCCGGTGTTCAACGGCCTGACCGCTGAGTTCCACCCGACGCAAATGATCGCCGACGTGCTGACCATGCGCGAACACAGCGACAAGCCGCTGCACAACATCAGCTACGCGTACCTGGGCGACGCCCGCAACAACATGGGTAACTCGCTGCTGCTGATCGGTGCCAAACTGGGCATGGACGTGCGTATTGCCGCACCAAAAAGCCTGTGGCCGGAAGAGTCGTTCGTTAAACAGTGCCAGGAATTCGCCAAGGAAAGCGGTGCCAAAATCACCCTGACCGAAGACCCTAAAGCTGCCGTCAAAGGCGTGGACTTTATCCACACCGACGTCTGGGTATCGATGGGCGAGCCGGTTGAAGCCTGGAACGACCGTATCAAGCTGCTGCTGCCTTACCAGGTCAACAGCGACATGATCAAGGCGGCAGAAAACCCACGCGTGAAGTTCATGCACTGTCTGCCTGCGTTCCACAACTGTGAAACCAAGGTCGGCAAAGACGTGGCCGAGCACCATCCAAACCTGAAAAACGGTATTGAAGTGACCGAGGAAGTGTTCGAGTCCCCTGTCAACATCGCCTTTGAGCAAGCTGAAAACCGCATGCACACCATCAAGGCGATTTTGGTCGCGGCATTGGCTGATATCTAAGCCTGGCTCACAGTCGTTATGTGAATGCATAACGACTGTGGGAGCGAGCCTGCTCGCGAACGAGCTTCGCGAGCAGGCTCGCTCCCACACAAGGCGCTCTCATATTTCTAAAAGGACATCTTCTATGCGTATCGTCGTTGCACTGGGCGGTAACGCCCTCTTGCGTCGCGGCCAGCCCATGACCGCCGAGAACCAGCGCGAAAACATCCAGACCGCTACCGCCCAGATTGCCCGCATTGCCCATGGCAACGAGCTGGTAGTGGCCCACGGTAACGGTCCGCAAGTCGGCCTGCTGTCCCTGCAAGCCGCCGCCTACACTGCAGTCGCCCCTTACCCGCTGGACGTGCTCGGTGCTGAAACCGAAGGCATGATCGGCTACATGATCGAGCAGGAACTGGGCAACCTGCTGCCACAGGAGGCCGCGTTTGCCACCCTGCTGACTCAGGTTGAAGTCGACCCCAAGGACCCCGCGTTCCAGAAGCCGACCAAGCCGATCGGCCCGGTCTACACCGAAAGCGAAGCCAAGAGCCTGGCCGCCGAAAAAGGCTGGAGCATTGCTCCGGACGGCGACAAGTTCCGTCGCGTTGTGCCTAGCCCGAAACCCAAACGCATCTTCGAAATTCGCCCGATCAAGTGGCTGCTGGAAAAAGGCACCATCGTGATCTGTGCGGGCGGCGGCGGCATTCCCACCATGTACGGCGAAGACGGCAAGCTGCGCGGCATCGAAGCGGTGATCGACAAGGACCTGGCGTCCTCGCTGCTGGCCCAGCAACTGGACAGCGACCTGCTGGTGATCGCCACTGACGTGAATGCGGCCTTTATCGACTGGGGCAAGCCAACCCAGAAGGGCATTGCTCAGGCCCACCCGGACGAGCTGGAAAAACTCGGCTTTGCCTCGGGCTCCATGGGCCCTAAAGTGGAAGCGGCCTGCGAGTTTGCCCGCAAAACCGGCAAGACTGCCGTGATCGGCGCACTGGCGGATATCGAAGCAATCGTTCAAGGTAAGGCCGGTACTCGGGTCAGCACCGAAAAACCGGGTATCACCTACTTCTGAACCTCGGGGCAGGCCCCGGGGCCTGCCCTTTCCCATAGCCTCAAGGAGTACCCTATGGCCTCGTTCGAACCCGGTCACCTGCATATCCACCGCGAACCGCTGCAACCGAGCGACTTTGGGTATGACATCAAGATCGATTACCAGGTCGTTCAGGATCCCAAGGAAGGCAAGTCGATGCAGTTCGACATGCACGGTCAGATCAACAAGAAGGAGTTCAAGGAGTCCTTCACACTGCCCAAGGACATGGCCTACAACTTTGCCCATGACGCTTTCCAGATTGCCGTGAAGCACGGCATTCCCAAAACCGCCGACATCCGCTCGATGCACGGTTACTACGACAAGATGTTCGCCGACGTCATGGCCCAGCTCAACCACAAGCCGGGCGACCCGATCAAGCTCGACCATCTGGACTGATTCAGCCACTGGCTGAGGGCTGCATTTTTGTGGGAGCGGGCTTGCTCGCGATGCAGGCAACACGGTTTAACGACTAGACCGCGCTGATGCCATCGCGAGCAAGCCCGCTCCCACGGAATTTCACCTATCCCCCCCGCCAAGGCATACTGGCCGTCCCTGCTGGCCAGAAGTGTTTGCCGTTCCCATGCGTATCCATGTCAGTTTTATCGACCGAGTTGGCATCACCCAGGAAGTCCTGGCATTGCTGGGCGGGCGCAACCTCAATCTGGATGCGGTGGAAATGGTTCCGCCCAACGTTTACATCGACGCCCCGACCCTCAGCCCGCAAGTGCTCGACGAGCTGCGCGAGGCCCTGTTTGGTGTCCGCGGTGTGCAAACGGTAACGGTCGTCGATATCCTTCCCGGCCAGCGCCGTCACCTGCAACTGGACGCCTTGCTCGCCGCCATGACCGACCCGGTACTGGCGCTCGACAGCGAAGGCCATGTGCTGCTGGCCAACCCGGCGCTGGTTGCACTGTACGGCCACGAGCCGACCGGCGAAAGTATCGGCCAACTGTTCAGCGACCCCGGGCTGCTCGACGTGCTGCTGGAAAACGGCTTTCGCCTGCCACTGCGCGAAGTCACGCTCAACGGCCATCCGCTGATGCTCGACGCTACGCCGATCACCGATGCCGGCGCCCTGCTCACCCTGTACCAGCCAAGCCGCATCGGCGAGCGCCTGGCAGCCCTGCATCACGATCACGCAGAAGGCTTTGACGCCCTGCTCGGCGACTCACCTGCCATCCGCACGCTGAAAGCCCGGGCGCAGCGCGTGGCGGCCCTGGACGCGCCCTTGCTGATCCAGGGGGAGACCGGCACCGGCAAAGAACTGGTGGCCCGCGCCTGCCATGCCATCAGCGATCGGTTTGGCGCACCGTTCCTGGCCCTGAACTGCGCTGCGCTCCCGGAGAACCTGGCTGAAAGCGAACTGTTCGGCTATGCCCCCGGCGCTTTTACCGGCGCCCAGCGTGGCGGCAAGCCGGGGCTGATGGAACTGGCCAACAACGGCACGGTATTTCTCGACGAAATCGCCGAAATGTCACCCTACCTGCAAGCCAAGCTGCTGCGCTTTCTCAACGACGGCAGCTTTCGCCGGGTGGGCGGCGAACGCGAGGTTAAGGTCAATGTGCGCATCCTCAGCGCCACGCACCGCAACCTCGAAAAAATGGTCAACGAAGGCAGCTTTCGCGAAGACCTGTTCTACCGTCTGAACGTGCTCAATATCGAAGTGCCGCCCCTGCGTGAACGTGGCCAGGATATTTTGTTGCTGGCACGCGCGTTCATGCAGCAGGCCTGTACCCAGATCCAGCGTCCGGCGTGTCGCCTGGCACCCGGTACCTACCCGGCCCTGCTGGGCAACCGCTGGCCCGGCAACGTACGCCAGTTGCAGAACGTGATTTTTCGCGCAGCGGCCATCTGCGAGGGTTCGCTGGTGGACATTGGCGACCTGGATATCGCCGGCACCTCGGTGGCACGCCAAAACGACAGCGAGATCGAGACCCTCGAGCACGCTGTCGAAACATTCGAGAAGGCGCTGCTGGAGAAGCTCTACGTCAGCTACCCCTCCACCCGCCAACTGGCCAGCCGCCTGCAAACCAGTCACACCGCCATCGCCCATCGACTGCGCAAATACGGCATCCCGGGCAAGGCCTGACGGACACAGAGCCCTGTAGATACTCTGTTGCCTGTCAACCCTCCCTGTGGGAGCGAGCCTGCTCGCGAAAGTCGTTCGCGAGCAGGCTCGCTCCCACAGTTAAAATTCCCTTCAGACCTTGCAGCTGCCGAAGGCTGAGTTCGGCAGCCGCCACAGAGTTTGTGCTCCCGCTCATTGGCAACCCAAGCCTTGTATCGAATTCAATCCACCGGAACGAATTCGATACACACCCTCTCTACCCATGCCACGCAAGGCTTTGATCCCCTTGGATTTTTTTATGGCCTTCAGGCTGTATCGAATTCGCTACAGTCTTGCTCTTCGAATACCTCTTTTAAAATCTTAACTCATTGATAAATAAGGATATTTTTAAACTGGCAACCATCTTGCAGAGAACTCCTCATAAGCTCGACCTGCACGAGCATTTACCTGTGACCACCAGACCTGTCTGGCCTTGAGGAGTTTCCATGAGCGAATTGCGTTTTACTGAAGACCACGAATGGCTGCGCGCCGAAGCTGACGGCAGCGTAACCGTGGGGATTACCGCGTTTGCGCAAAACGCTCTGGGTGACGTGGTGTTTGTGCAATTGCCCGAGCTGCAGGCCTACGACAAGGGCGCCGAAGCCGCGACTGTCGAGTCGGTCAAGGCGGCCAGCGGCGTGTATATGCCCCTGGACGGCGAAGTGATCGCAGTCAACCCGGCGCTCGACAGCAGCCCGGAACTGGTCAACGAAGACCCGCTGGGCGAAGGCTGGTTCTTCCGCTTCAAGCCCGCCGACGCCAACGCTGTTGGCCAACTGCTCGATCAGGACGCCTATGACCGCCTGCTCAAAGCCCAAGACGACAACTGAGAGCCCAGCCATGACCATCAATCTCAGCACCGCCAATGAATTTATCGCGCGCCATATCGGCCCGCGTCAGGCCGATGAACAGGCCATGCTCGCCACCCTGGGCTTTGATTCCCTTGAAGGTCTCAGCGCCAGCGTGATCCCGGAAAGCATCAAGGGCACCAGCGTGCTCAACTTGCCGGCCGGGCAAAGTGAAGCCGACGCCCTGGCCTCTATCAAGGCCATCGCAACCAAAAACCAACTATGCAAAACCTATATCGGCCAAGGCTATTACAACTGCCACACGCCTTCGCCAATCCTGCGCAACCTGCTGGAAAACCCGGCCTGGTACACCGCCTACACACCGTACCAGCCGGAAATCTCCCAGGGCCGTCTCGAAGCGCTGCTCAACTTCCAGACCCTGATCAGCGACCTTAGCGGCCTACCGATTGCCAACGCTTCGCTGCTCGACGAAGCCACCGCTGCTGCAGAAGCCATGACCTTCTGCAAACGCCTGAGCAAGAACAAAACCAGCCACCGCTTTTTCGCCTCCAGCCACTGCCACCCGCAAACCCTCGACGTGCTGCGCACCCGTGCCGAGCCGCTGGGCATTGAAGTGTTTGTGGCCGACGAGCGCGAACTGACTGACGTGACAGCCTTCTTCGGCGCGTTGCTGCAATACCCGGCCAGCAACGGCGATGTATTCGACTATCGCGAACTGGTCGAGCGTTTCCACGCCGCCAACGCCCTGGTGGCTGTTGCCGCCGACCTGCTGGCGCTGACCCTGCTGACCCCGCCGGGCGAGTTCGGCGCGGACGTCGCCATCGGCAGCGCCCAGCGCTTTGGCGTACCACTGGGCTTCGGCGGCCCGCACGCGGCCTACTTCGCCACCCGCGATGCGTTCAAGCGCGACATGCCGGGCCGCTTGGTCGGTGTTTCGGTTGACCGTCACGGTAAACCGGCGCTGCGCCTGGCCATGCAAACCCGCGAGCAGCATATCCGCCGCGAGAAGGCCACGAGCAACATCTGTACCGCTCAGGTGCTGCTGGCCAACATCGCCAGCATGTATGCCGTTTACCACGGCCCTAAAGGCCTGACGCAAATCGCCCAACGCACTCACCAGTTGACCGCGATCCTGGCCCGTGGCCTCAGCGATCTGGGGCTGAAGGTCGAGCAGGAACAGTTCTTCGACACCCTGACCCTCAACACCGGCACCCACACCGCCGCGCTGCACGCCAAGGCCCATGCGCAGAACATCAATCTGCGCGTGATCGACGACCAGCGCCTGGGCCTGTCGCTGGATGAAACCAGCAGCCAGTCCGACGTCACTGCACTGTGGGCATTGCTCGCCACAGACGGCCAGGCCCTGCCTGACTTCGACGCACTGGCCACCAGCGTAACGGGCACCCTGCCCGCCGCCCTGCTGCGCCAGTCGCCGATCCTCAGCCACCCGGTGTTCAACCGCTACCACTCTGAAACCGAGCTGATGCGCTACCTGCGTCGCCTGGCCGACAAGGACCTGGCGCTGGACCGCACCATGATCCCGCTGGGCTCGTGCACCATGAAGCTCAACGCCGCCAGCGAAATGATCCCGGTTACCTGGGCCGAGTTCGGCAACCTGCACCCGTTTGCGCCTGCCGAACAAAGCCTGGGCTACCAGCAATTGACCACCGAACTGGAAGCCATGCTCTGCGCGGCTACCGGCTACGATGCTATTTCCCTTCAACCAAACGCCGGTTCCCAAGGCGAATACGCCGGCTTGCTGGCCATTCGTGCCTACCACCAGAGCCGTGGCGACGAGCGCCGCGATATCTGCCTGATCCCGTCCTCGGCCCACGGCACCAACCCGGCCACCGCCAACATGGCCGGCATGCGCGTGGTGGTCACCGCCTGTGACGCCCGCGGCAACGTTGATATCGAAGACTTGCGCGCCAAGGCCATCGAGCACCGCGACCACCTCGCCGCGCTGATGATCACCTACCCCTCCACCCACGGCGTGTTCGAAGAAGGCATCCGCGAAATCTGCGGCATCATTCATGACAACGGCGGCCAGGTGTACATCGACGGCGCCAACATGAACGCGATGGTGGGCCTGTGCGCTCCGGGCAAGTTCGGCGGCGACGTGTCCCACCTCAACCTGCACAAAACCTTCTGCATCCCCCACGGCGGTGGCGGCCCGGGTGTAGGCCCGATTGGCGTCAAATCGCACCTGACGCCGTTCCTGCCGGGTCACGCGGCCATGGAACGCAAGGAAGGCGCAGTCTGCGCGGCGCCGTTTGGCAGCGCCAGCATCCTGCCGATCACCTGGATGTACATCCGCATGATGGGCGGTGAAGGCCTCAAGCGTGCATCGCAACTGGCCATCCTCAACGCCAACTACATCGCCCGCCGTCTCGAAGAGCACTACCCGGTGCTGTACTCGGGCAGCAACGGCCTGGTCGCCCACGAATGCATCCTCGACCTGCGCCCGCTCAAGGAAACCAGCGGTATCAGCGTCGATGACGTGGCCAAGCGCCTGATCGATTTTGGCTTCCACGCCCCGACCATGTCGTTCCCGGTGGCCGGCACGTTGATGATCGAACCGACCGAAAGCGAGTCCAAGGAAGAGCTGGATCGCTTCTGTGACGCGATGATCTGCATCCGCGAAGAAATCCGCGAAGTCGAGAGCGGTGGTCTGGACAAGGAAGACAACCCGCTGAAAAACGCCCCGCACACCGCCGCTGAAATGGTCGGCGAATGGACTCACCCCTACAGCCGCGAACAGGCGGTGTACCCGGTTGCGTCCTTGATCGAAGGCAAGTACTGGCCACCGGTCGGTCGTGTCGACAACGTATTTGGCGACCGCAACCTGGTGTGTGCGTGCCCGTCGATCGAGAACTATCAGGAGGCATAAGTCAAAAACTGTAGCCGCTGCCGAAGGCTGCGATGGGCTGCGAGGCGGCCCCGCTTTCGGGCACAACGGCGAAGGCCCTGCGGGCTTTATCGCAGCCTGCGGCAGCGGCTACAGATGATTTGCCTACCCACACAATAAGAAACCGGAGAACCCCATGTCGTTAAGCGTGTTCGACCTGTTCAAGATTGGCATCGGCCCCTCCAGTTCCCATACCGTCGGCCCCATGCGCGCTGCTGCGCGTTTTGTCGAAGGTCTGCGCCGTGATGAGCTGTTGCAACAAACAGCCTGCGTAAAAGTTGAACTCTACGGTTCCCTCGGCGCCACCGGCAAAGGCCACGGCAGCGACAAAGCCGTGCTGCTGGGGCTGGAAGGTGAACATCCGGATACCGTCAACACCGAAACCGTGGCCGAACGACTGGCCGCGATTCGCAGCAGCGGGCGCCTGAACCTGCTGGGCGAACACCCCATCGAATTCATCGAAAAATCACACCTGGCGATGATTCGCAAACCCCTGCCCTATCACCCCAACGGCATGATTTTTCGGGCACTGGATGCCGCCGGCATTCAGATCCGCAGCCGCGAGTATTACTCGATCGGCGGTGGTTTTGTGGTGGACGAAGGCGCGGCAGGTGCCGACCGAATTGTCGAAGACAGTACTGTGCTGCAATACCCCTTCAAAACCGCCAAGGACCTGTTGCGCCAATGCGTAACCCATCACCTGTCGATCAGTGAAGTGATGATGGCCAATGAAGGCGCCTGGCGCCCGGAAGCCGAGACCCGCAGCGGTCTGTTGAAAATCTGGCAGGTCATGCAGGACTGCGTAAGTGCCGGCTGTCGCAATGAAGGGATTTTACCCGGCGGTTTGAAGGTCAAGCGCCGTGCCCCGGCCTTGCACCGTCAGCTCTGTGCCAACCCGGAAGCCGCGCTGCGCGATGCCTTGTCAGTACTGGACTGGGTGAACCTGTACGCCCTGGCCGTCAATGAAGAAAACGCCAACGGCGGGCGCGTGGTCACAGCGCCTACCAACGGTGCGGCGGGAATTATCCCGGCCGTTTTGCATTACTACATGCGCTTTATCGGCGGCGCCAATGAAGACGGCGTGGTGCGGTTTCTGCTCACTGCCGCCGCCATCGGCATTCTTTATAAGGAAAACGCTTCGATTTCGGGGGCCGAAGTCGGCTGCCAGGGTGAAGTCGGCGTGGCCTGTTCAATGGCGGCCGGCGCGTTGTGTGAAGTGCTGGGCGGCAGCGTGCAGCAAGTCGAGAACGCCGCCGAGATCGGCATGGAGCACAACCTCGGCCTGACCTGCGATCCGATAGGCGGGCTGGTGCAAGTGCCGTGCATCGAACGTAACGCGATGGGCTCGGTCAAGGCCATCAACGCAGTGCGCATGGCCCTGCGAGGTGATGGTCAGCACTTTGTCTCGCTCGACAAGGTGATCCGCACCATGCGCCAGACCGGCGCCGACATGAAAAGCAAATACAAGGAGACCGCCCGCGGCGGTCTCGCCGTCAACATTATTGAGTGCTGATTTTCAAGGAGTCTCGAATGTCCACCGAACAACTGCTTAAAACCCCGCTGCATGCACTGCACCTTGAACTCGGCGCCCGCATGGTGCCGTTTGCCGGCTACGACATGCCCGTGCAGTACCCGCTAGGGGTGATGAAAGAGCACCAGCACACCCGTGAACAGGCCGGGTTATTCGATGTATCGCACATGGGCCAGATCCGTCTGACCGGTGCTGACGCGGCCAAAGCCCTGGAAGCACTGGTGCCGGTGGATATCATCGACCTGCCAGTGGGTATGCAGCGCTATGCCATGTTCACCAACGAACAGGGCGGCATCCTCGATGACCTGATGGTCGCCAACCTGGGTAATGACGAGCTGTTCCTGGTGGTCAACGCCGCCTGCAAGGATCAGGACCTGGCCCACCTGCGCAAGCATTTGAGCGCCCACTGCCAGATCCAGCCGCTGTTTGAAGAGCGCGCCCTGCTTGCCCTGCAAGGCCCGGCTGCAGTCAGCGTACTGCAACGCCTGGCACCGCAAGTGGCGAACATGACCTTTATGCAATTTGCCCCGGTGACCTTACTGGGCGCGGATTGCTACGTCAGCCGCTCGGGTTATACCGGCGAAGACGGTTTTGAGATTTCAGTGCCGGCCGAGCACGCCGAAGCACTGGCCCGCCGCCTGCTGGCCGAGCCAGAGGTTCAGGCCATCGGCCTGGGCGCACGGGATTCGCTGCGCCTGGAAGCGGGCCTGTGCCTGTACGGCCACGACATGAACGACACCACGACGCCTATCGAAGCCAGCCTGCTCTGGGCCATCTCCAAGGCCCGTCGCGCTGACGGCCCGCGGGCCGGTGGTTTCCCGGGTGCCGAGAGCATCTTTGCCCAGCAGCAAAACGGCGTAGCGCGTAAACGAGTGGGCTTGCTGCCCCAGGAACGCACCCCGGTGCGTGAAGGCGCACAAATCGTCGATGCCGACGGCACCGAGATCGGCACCGTATGCAGCGGCGGCTTTGGGCCAACGTTGGGCGCACCCTTGGCAATGGGTTATCTGGATATCGCATTCACGCCTGTGGACACTGAAGTCTGGGCCATCGTGCGGGGCAAGCGCGTGCCGATGAAAGTGTCGAAAATGCCGTTTGTAGCGCAACGTTATTACAGGGGTTAAACAGTAAGTTATACAGTTGCATGTTCACGGTGCGTACGTGTCATGCAACTGCTACATAACAGTGCAAACTTTCGATAGCGAAAACAGTCTTTATTACACGAAAATAATTGAACACCTCTATAACGATCCGCTCTTTGACTCTGCGTTTAGAGTATTAAAAACAGCGGCCCTGCGGCGTATTTAAAGGGGCTTGTTTTTTCAATTACAGTTTCGTAGAGTTTGCCCACTGTGTTTGCATGGGTCGCTGGAATCGTGACCTGGGCAGTAGCTCAATGCTTGCTACATCCCGTTCTGCGTCTCTTACTTTCCTGCAACCCAGCACCAGTACTCTTTCATGTGAAAGAGGCTGTCATTAATTGTTAGCGTCAAGGAATTAAGAAATGTCTCAACGTCAGAGCGGTACGGTCAAGTGGTTCAACGACGAGAAGGGGTTTGGTTTCATCACCCCTGAAAGCGGCCCGGACCTGTTTGTGCACTTCCGTGCCATCCAGGGCAACGGCTTCAAAAGCCTGAAGGAAGGCCAGAAAGTGACCTTCATCTCGGTACAGGGCCAAAAAGGCCTGCAGGCTGACGAAGTTCAAGCAGAAGCTTAAATCTCGTGCACAAAAGCCTCTGATGGTGACATCAGAGGCTTTTTTATGGCCGTTATTCCGTAAGATGGCTGTTTTCCTTCACGAGACCCTGCCATGTCGAAACAACCGCTTAGCCCTCAAGGCGACTTTCCCGCCGTTGGCCTGGGGCGCCGCCTGGCAGCCATGTTCTACGACTTTCTGCTGTGTACCGCCCTGCTGATCGTCACGACCTTTATCTACAAGCTGATCATGATGAGCTTTATTGGCGAAGCCAAAATGCGCGAACTGTCAGAAGCAGGCGCCCTGGATGGTGACCCGCTGCTGTCGACCCTCCTGTTTTTCGTCCTGTTCGGTTTCTTTGCCAAGTTCTGGACCCACTCCGGGCAAACCCTGGGCATGCAGGTCTGGGGAGTTCGCGTACAGAACGCCGACGGCACGGCAATCAGCCTGTGGCAGGCCCTTCTGCGTTTTATCGTGTCCATAGGCTCGTGGTTGTGCCTGGGGCTGGGGTTTGTCTGGTCGATCTTCGACAAGCAAAAACGCACCTGGCATGACATGTATTCCAATACGCAGTTGGTACGCGTCCCCAAGCAGAAGAAATAAAAAAAAGCCCGTATCTCGCGATACGGGCTTTTTTATTGCCCTTGTGGGAGCGGGCTTGCTCTCGATGAAGGCAACGCGGTTTCGCCGTTGAACCGCGCCGATGCTATCGCAAGCAAGCCCTCTCCCTCACGGCTGTGCGGCTTACTCCGCCAGCTTGAACGTGATAAAGCTGGCACGCCCCTGACGCAGAACCCGCATCGACACCGAACGGTTCTTCGGCAATGCCTTGGCGATCTCGGTGAACTCCTTGCCATTGGTGATGGCCTGATTGTTCAAGTGCGTAATCACGTCGCCAGGCTGCAGGCCGATCAAGGCCGCAGGACCGTCCTGAACGTCAGTAATGATCACACCGCCCTTGATGTCGTTGGCTTTCTTCTGCTCTTCACTCAAGTCCGCTACGGACACGCCCAGGCGGTTGCTGCTTTGTTCAGCGCCGCCACCCGAAGCGATGTCTTTTGCATCATCAGGGATAGCGCCCACAGTCAGCTCCAGATTCTGACGCTTGCCGTTACGAATAACTTCAAGGTTGGCCTTGCTGCCGGCCTTGAGTGCGCCAACCAGGTGCGGCAAATCTGCCGACATGACGATCGGCTGACCATTCATGCTCAGAATCACGTCGCCCACTTGCAGACCGCCTTTGGCAGCCGGGCCGTCATCCAGTACCTGCGCCACCAGTGCACCGGCAGGTTTTTCCAGACCGAAAGACTCGGCCAGGTCCTTGTTGACCTCCTGGATCACCACACCCAACCAGCCACGGCTGACTTTGCCGCCAGCCTTGAGCTGATTGGCAACGTCCATCGCCACATCGATCGGGATTGCAAAGGACACACCCATGAAACCGCCCGAACGGGTATAGATTTGCGAGTTGATGCCCACGACTTCGCCCGCCAGGTTGAACAGCGGACCACCCGAGTTGCCCGGGTTGATCGGCACGTCAGTCTGGATAAATGGCACATAGCTTTCATTCGGCAGGCTGCGGCCCATGGCGCTGATGATGCCCTGGGTCACGGTGTGGTCGAAACCAAATGGCGAACCGATCGCAACCACCCACTGGCCGGCCTTGAGGTCCTGGGACTTGCCCAGTTTGAGCACCGGCAGGTTCTTGCCATCGATTTTCAGCAAGGCCACGTCAGAGCGCGGGTCAGTGCCCACCAGCTTGGCTTTCATTTCACTGCGATCGGACAGCCGCACAATGATTTCATCGGCATCTGCAACCACGTGGTTATTGGTCAGGATGTAGCCATCGGGCGAGATGATAAAGCCCGAGCCCAGGGACTGGGCCTCGCGCTGACGCCCGCCTTTGCCACCGGGTGCAGGTGGTAGGCTGCGCTCAAAAAAGTCGCGCAGGCCAGGCGGCAGGCCTTCCAGGTCGGGCATTTGGCCCATGCTGGAAATGCGACGCTCAGGCAGCTTTTGCGTGGTACTGATATTCACTACGGCTGGCGAAGCCTGTTCAACCAGTTGGGTGAAATCAGGCAACTGCGCTTCAGCCATCACCGGCACTGCCTGCCCGAGCATCAGCACGGCTGCAAAAATGGGTAGATAAGATTTCAATCGCGGCATCGACATACAGCTCCCGTTAATAACAGCAGAGTTAAGCGACAGGCACCTAAAAACAAGTCAAAAGCATAGACCGTTTTTCAGACCCCGGAAAACAAACAAGGCCAAAGCCCTTTGGGGCTCTGACCTTTATAAAAAGAGATAAAAATGGCAAATCGAAAATTGTCACCCGCCATGTCGATGCAACCCTATGGTTTGGCCTGAGCATCGTTTTCACCGACACGCATCGACAGGGCAATTCGTTCAGCAGTGCCCATGGGAATTTCACCCACCACCGTGGCCATCATGTCTCCCTGAGGCGTACTCAGGTGGCGTGTGACCGCAGCTGTGGGCCCGAGCTGGACGCGGGCGTCTGGAACAGCAGCGCCCTTGACCGGCTCGATAAACACCGAAAAACGGGCAAGGCCATCGTCATACAGAAGGCTGGTGACTTCGGTTTTGGTCCGCGGATCACGGCGCACCGTACTGCTGACCTGCTCAAAACCGGAGGGCAGCCAGTCAGAGTGCCAGGCCTGAACCGAATTGACCTGCCCGGCCCCTTTGTCGGCAGGGGCAACAGCACGGCACTGCCCCGCAGGCGTGAGCTGGCTGTCATCAGGAGGCGTGGTGGCAAAGGTCGTAAACTGGTAGCGCTCAAGCAACTGCCCCTTGTCATTGAGCAACAAGGACTTGAGAGGCAAACCGGTTTCACGGTCCAGATACAGCTCAAAACCGTAGCGATGCTGATCACGCGGAGCAAACGATATGACCACTACCGGGCGACCGGCGACCCTGGAGTTGCCCTCCATTGCCACGGCATACAGGTCATTGAACTTCTGGACATCGAATTGACGCGCCGCGACAGCCGTGACATCGCCCAACCCGGAGGCCTGTTTGCCAGTGACACATTCAGTGCGCCCATCCGAGCGGATCACCTCTTGCGCAGTGCCATCAAGCTGCATCAAACGCTCACGAACCTTGCCATCCTGCACGCGGTGCCAGATGCTGTGGGTAGAAAAACTACCGTTACGCTCGTAAACGAAAGTACCCTGATAGCTATGCTGTTGCTCGGCCTGCCCAAGACGTTTTAACCAGTCCTGGGCTTCATCGGCGTGGGCCGGTACTGCAAACCAGCCACTGAGCAGAAGAGGTAGCAAAGGTAGGACGCGCATGATGGTCCTTAACGGTTTTCGAGGCTCGCAGCACGAGCATAAGGCAGAGGGCTTTCAGCCCCTTTCAGCGCTGCTTGCTCTGCGTGCTGGCGCAGGTAGCCAAGCAAACGCTGATCTTGCCAGCCCGGCTGACCTTGCAGGACACCGTTGGCCATCGGGCCGGTGGCCTGATCGGCACTCTCGCTGTAGTTGGCCAGTACTGCCGGACCTTTGGCCATCGGTGCACTCAGGCTCTGCGCAGGGTTCTGCTGGGCGAGCTGGTTGCCAACGATGTCATCCTGGTTGTACAGCCGCACACCCGCCAGAACAGCGACGGTAACCGACGCGGCTACGGCCAGGCGACCAATGCTGCGCCACGGCCCACGGACAACCTTGGCCGGGGTTTGCTCTTCAGCCAGCGCGGCCGAAACGGCAGATGCGATGTCCAGGCGCGGAATCAACAGGTCCTTGTGCATCACAGCACGGGCCACCTGATAACGGGACCAGGTGTCACGGGTTTGTGTGTCGTCGAAGGCATTCAATACCCGACGTAGTTCCAGTTCGTCCGCTTCGTTATCCATCACTGCGGACAGCGATTCCTGCAGGGCTTCACGACTCATGGCGGTTCCTCTCTTGGCTGTCGCCGCTGTCTCAGTTTTCCTGCAACAACGGCTGCAGGGCTTTATCTATGGCTTCCCGGGCGCGGAAAATCCGGGAGCGCACGGTACCCACCGGGCATTGCATGACGCTCGCAATGTCCTCGTAACTCAGACCATCAAATTCACGTAAAGTTAAAGCCGTACGCAAATCTTCTGGCAGTAGCTGAATAGTGCGATGAACGGTGCCTTCGATCTCGTCTCGGAGCAAAGCGCGCTCCGGCGACTCGAGGTCCTTGAGACCGTGATCACCATCATAAAACTCGGCATCTTCCGAACTCACATCGCTGTCAGGCGGACGTCGACCGCGTGACACCAGATAGTTTTTCGCCGTGTTAATGGCGATGCGATACAGCCATGTGTAAAAGGCACTGTCGCCGCGAAAATTACCAAGTGCCCGGTACGCCTTGATAAAGGCCTCCTGGGCAACGTCCTGGGCTTCATGGGTGTCGTGCACGAAACGCACGATCAACCCGAGAATTTTGTGTTGATACTTCAACACCAGCAGATCGAACGCGCGCTTGTCGCCACGCTGTACGCGCTCGACCAGCTGCTGATCCTCTTCCTGGGCTAGCATGAATACTCCTCATAAGACCGGGAGGAAGATTGCTGTGCTAATTGATCAGGCTTGCAAACATAGACTCGGGCTTTTCGCAAAAGTTCTCTCCCCCCTGGCAAGTTTCCTGCGTGCCCGGATTTGGCACACACGAAAACGCAGCTCGGGCCTGGCCGGCTGCGTCAATAATCTTGTCGTCAAATTCAGCTGTCGAGTCGAAAAAACAAACCCCGCATCAATCTGGACGCCGTTCCCCTGCATCAAGGGCAGCCCACTATGGAACCCCTGGCTATACGAAAAGTTCAAAAACTTCGTATAAAACAAGCCCTGCAGTACCTTGGAAGCGTATCAGAACCCGCGCCATTCTAGAGCACTGCCCCAGCATGCAGATTAATTGTGCAAATCAACATGCAGACCCTTCGTGTCTGAGGCACACTTTGCGCCCGCTGTAATTTCACAATGCCATAAAGGCCCGGCCATTGTGCCGATCCCCCCCTCTATATACTAGAGATACCAGAGGGCGTTTTTTTGCGGATGTGAGAAGAATGAGCCAACATTTTCAACATGATGTGCTGGTGATTGGCAGCGGCGCTGCCGGCTTGAGCCTTGCGCTCACGTTACCCAGCCATATGCGTATTGCAGTGCTGAGCAAAGGCGATCTGGCCAATGGTTCGACGTTCTGGGCCCAGGGCGGCGTCGCCGCTGTCCTGGATGACACCGACACGGTGCAGTCCCACGTCGAAGACACCCTCAATGCCGGTGGCGGGCTGTGCCACGAAGACGCGGTACGCTTTACCGTCGAGCACAGCCGCGAAGCCATCCAGTGGCTGATCGATCAGGGCGTACCCTTCACCCGCGATGACAGCATCGACCCCGAGCAACAGGGCTTTGAGTTCCACCTCACCCGAGAAGGCGGGCACAGCCACCGGCGCATCATCCATGCGGCCGACGCCACCGGCGCGGCGATTTTCAAGACATTGCTCGAACAGGCCCGCCAGCGCCCCAATATCGAACTGCTCGAACAGCGCGTTGCCGTCGATCTGATTACCGAACGCCGCCTGGGCCTGGAAGGTGATCGCTGCCTCGGTGCCTATGTGCTGGATCGTGCCACGGGTGAAGTCGACACCTTTGGCTCGCGCTTCACCATTTTGGCAACCGGTGGCGCAGCCAAGGTGTACCTCTATACCAGCAACCCGGACGGTGCCTGCGGTGATGGCATCGCCATGGCCTGGCGTTCGGGTTGCCGGGTGGCCAACCTGGAGTTCAACCAGTTCCACCCCACCTGCCTGTATCACCCGCAAGCCAAGAGCTTTTTAATCACTGAAGCCCTGCGGGGCGAAGGCGCGCACCTCAAGCTGCCCAACGGCGAGCGTTTCATGCATCGCTTCGACCCGCGGGGCGAACTGGCCCCGCGGGATATCGTCGCCCGGGCCATCGACCATGAAATGAAGCGTCTGGGCATCGATTGTGTGTACCTGGATATCAGCCATGAGCCCGATAGCTTTATCAAGGCCCACTTCCCGACTGTATATGAGCGCTGCCTGGCATTTGGTATCGACATCACTCAACAGGCCATCCCGGTAGTACCTGCGGCGCATTACACCTGCGGCGGCGTGATGGTCGACGAACATGGCCACACCGATGTGCCGGGCCTGTACGCCATCGGCGAAACCAGCTTCACCGGCCTGCATGGTGCCAACCGCATGGCCAGCAACTCGCTGCTCGAGTGCTTTGTGTACGCCAAGTCGGCAGCGGCAGATATCCTTGCCCAGTCGCCCGAAATCGCCGCCCCCGTCGCACTGCCGAGCTGGGATGCCAGCCAGGTGACCGACTCCGATGAAGACGTAATCATCGCCCACAACTGGGATGAGCTACGGCGCTTTATGTGGGACTACGTGGGCATCGTGCGCACCAACAAGCGCCTGCAGCGGGCCCAGCACCGGGTGCGCCTGCTGCTGGATGAAATTGACGAGTTCTACAGCAACTACAAGGTCAGCCGTGACCTGATCGAGTTGCGCAACCTGGCGCAAGTGGCCGAGTTGATGATCCGCAGTGCCATGACCCGCAAGGAGTCGCGCGGCCTGCACTACACCCTCGACTACCCGCACATGCTGCCCGAAGCGCTGGACACTATTCTGGTGCCAGCCACCTACGCCGACTGAACTTCAGTCGCACGCGCAGGCGCCGGTGCTGATCCGGTGCCAGCGCGGCGGCCGGAATGCACACCGCACGCACCCGCCGCTCACCCGGCAAGCGAAAGCGCACCACTACCACCAGGGGTAGCGCCAGGCTGTCACGGCGCAGTTGCACGGCCTGCCAGCCTTTGTCACGGCTCCACAACTGCCAGCCATCAACATCATGACGCAACCGGGTAATGGCACTGCCATGGGTCAGGCGGATATGCCTTGGCAACACCCAGGCCCCGTGAGCCAGACACAGCAATGCGCCGAGCAGATGTGCCCAGGCAGGGATTGAAAGAAGGCAAATAGATATCAGCGCCAGCGACTGGGCTGCAAGATACGCCGCCAGCAATTGTCCCGAGGCATGCCAGCGGCATTCAAAATAATTACTTGGGCTGGACACGGTCCAGAATCATCCGGACCATGCGCTGCAGCTCAGGGTCCTCGGACTCGCTGCGCTCCATAAACCAGCCAAACATGTCCTGGTCTTCGCACTCCAGCAGCTTGCGATAGCATTCGCGGTCTACGTCATTAAGGGTGGCGTACACCTCCTTGACGAAAGGCACCAGCAACACGTCAAGTTCAAGCATGCCGCGGCGGCTGTGCCAGTAGAGACGATTGAGTTCAACATCTTCGACCATGGAGCGCTCCTCAAATAGAACGCAAGTATACAGGCCGATCCGTCATAGAACAGTCGGCTTTGGTCGGCCCCGTCCATCCTTTGCGAACTACCCATTTGCAGGGCGCACCTCTATGATGTGTTCCAGACTTATTCAACTGCGATGACCCATGGCCGACTCTGCTTTTTTTTGCACCCTGAACCACGAAGGCATCCTTGCTGTGATCGGCAACGACGCCAGCAAGTTTCTGCAAGGGCAGCTGACCTGCAACCTCAACTATTTGAGTGAAACCCGCTCAAGCCTTGGCGCCCGCTGCACGCAAAAAGGCCGTATGCAGTCGAGCTTTCGCATCGTGCTGCAAGACAACGGCTGCCTGCTGGCAATGGCGCGCGAACTGGTTGAACCGCAGTTGGCGGACCTGAAAAAGTACGCGGTGTTCTCCAAGTCCAAACTGACCGATGACAGTGCCAACTGGGTACGCTTTGGCCTGGTAAATGCCGACTCGGTGCTGCAAAGCCTGGGCCTGGACCTGCCAGCTGAAACTGACAGCGTTGCCCGCGCCAGCGACCTGATCGCCATTCGCGCTTCTGAAGGCCGCGCGGAACTCTGGGCCCCTGTCGAACAGACTGAAAGCCTCGTTCAGCACCTCAAGGCACAGCTGCCCGAGGCCGACCTCAACCAATGGCTGCTGGGCCAGGTTCGCGCCGGCATTGGCCAGGTCATGGCCCAAACCCGTGAGTTGTTCATTCCGCAAATGATCAACCTGCAGGCCGTAGGCGGTGTCAGCTTCAAAAAAGGCTGCTACACCGGCCAGGAAATCGTTGCCCGCATGCAATACCTGGGCAAACTCAAACGCCACCTCTACCGCCTGTCCCTTGAGGCGGGGCATGCTGCGCCCGCCCCCGGCACGCCGCTGTTTACCCCGTCCCACGCCAGTTCCGTGGGCGAAGTGGTACTGGCCGCTAACGCCGAAAACGGGGTTGAGCTGCTAGCCGTGCTGACCAGCGATGCTGCGCAAGCCGGAGATATTCACTTGGGTGACCTGCAAGGCCCTGGCCTTTCACTGCTTGAGCTGCCGTATCAACTGGACCGCGATCGCGAAATCCAGCGTTGATTGCCACACATTGAAATGCAGTACCTAGAGAAATGAGCATGCTGGCGCACAGAGTCCAAATGGACTTGCTTAAGGCCATTGATAGAGATGACCTGGTTCTACCCACACTACCGGAAGTAGCGTTAAACATTCGCAAGGCCGCGGAAAACCCTGAAATCAGCGTCAGTAACTTGAGCAAGGTCATAGGTCGTGACACCGCGCTGTCAGCCCGACTGATCAAAGTGGTCAACAGCCCGATGTTGCGCGCCACCCGTGAGGTGACTGACCTGCACACGGCCATCACCCGCCTGGGTGTTAACTACAGCAGCAATCTGGCGATCGGGCTGGTGATGGAGCAGATTTTCCATGCCCGCTCCGAGGTGGTCGAGCAGAAAATGCGCGATGTATGGCGCCAGAGCCTGGAAGTGGCCGGCATCTGCTACACCCTGTGCCGCCGCCATACCTTGCTCAAGCCTGACCAGGCGGCACTGGGCGGCCTGGTGCACCAGATCGGCGTCTTGCCCATCCTGACCTACGCCGAAGAGCACAACGAGCTGCTTTCCGATCCGGTTTCGCTTAACCACGTCATCGACAGCATTCACCCGCTGATTGGTGACAAGCTGCTGGCAGGCTGGGAGTTTCCGGAAATGCTGCTAAAGATTCCCGGGCAGTATCAGGATTTTTCCCGACAAACCAAAGCCATCGACTACATCGATCTGGTGCAAATCGCTACCGTGTTTATGGGGCAAGACATGGAAGCACTGGTCGCCCTGCCCGCTCTCAAGAAGTTGAAGGTACAAGCTGATGACCTGAAGTTTCAGGAGCAACTGCACGAAGCGCGCTGGATGCTTATCTGAGCCTCTGAATCTGTGGGAGCGGGCTTGCTCGCGATGCAGACGACGCGGTCTGTCAGTTACACCGAATCGATTCAATCGCGGGCAAGCCCGCTCCCACAGGGGATTTGACGCCGGGTCGACTGGCCAGGGTATTTATCCATCCATGTCACAGGGCTAGCGCCCATTGGCCGGCACAAAACTCACCCGCACTTTCAACCCGCCCTGCACGCCATCATGCAAACTGATATGGGCAAGGTGGGCGCGACAGATTTCACCCACAATCGCCAGCCCCAGCCCCGACCCGGCCACCTGCTGATTACGTCGATAGAAGCGTTCAAATACCCGTTCGCGATCTTCATGGGGAATGCCCGGACCATCATCTTCGACTTCCAGCACGGCAGGCGCTGTCACGCGCAAAATCACATTGCCACCCACCGGTGTGTGAGCCATGGCGTTGTCCACCAGATTGCTCAGCAGTTCATGCAGCAACGTAGGCTCACCGTATAGCCAGACCGGCTGGTCGGCCTCAAGCGCCAGGGCAAACCCGCGGGCATGGGCCAGTGGCGCCATGGCCATGCCCAGCTCACGGGCCAACTGACTCAGGTCGAGCAACTGCGCACCGCCTTCGGCAATAGCCCGGGCGCCGTTTTCGATGCGCGCCAGCGACAGCAACTGATTGGCCAAATGGGTCAACCGGTCCGTACCCTGGGCCGCTTGCTCAAGGGTATGGCGCAAGGTCTGCGGTTCCTTTGCACGCAAGCCCAATTCAAGCTGGGCCTTGAGGACTGCCAGAGGTGTGCGCAACTCATGGGCAGCGTCAGCAATAAACTGCGCCTGACGAGCGAACTGCCCACGCAAACGCTCGGTAAAATGATTGAGTGCCTGCACCAATGGCCGCAACTCTCTTTGCACGGACACCAGCGGCAAAGGGCGCAGGTCATCCATCTCGCGCTCCTCCACGGCGCTGCGCAAACGCTCCAGCGGGCGCAGTGCGGCGCTTACGGCAAACCACACCACCAGTAATGCCCCCAACCCCAACATGCCCAGGCGCAGCAAGGTGTCCGCCATCAAGCTACGGGCCATGGCCACCCGTGCTTCGTCGGTCTCGGCCACACGAATTTCCGCCATGCCGTTCATGCTGGGTTCGCTCACAGCCTTGAGCAAACTCACAACGCGCACGTTCTGGCCGAGATAAGTGCCATCATAAAAACGCGCCAACGCCGGATAATCATCGGTCCGCGGCGTGCCAGCTGGCGGCGCGGGCAGATTTTCATAACCGGAAATCAGCTTCTGATGAATATCATTGACCTGGTAGTAGATTCGCCCGGCGCTGTCGTAGGCAAAGGTATCAAGGGCAACGTAGGGCACATCCGCACTCAGGCTGCCATCACGCTGCGAGAGCCCGGCGGCAATGGTTCGTGCCGATGCCAGCAGGGTTCGGTCATACGCCGTATCGGCGGCCTCGCGACCGTTGAAGTAAGCGCTCAAGCTGCTCGCCAGCATCAACACAACCAGCAACAGCGTAAGGTGCCACAACAGGCTCCAGCGCAAGCTGTCGAGCTTAAACATCGCGGCCTTCCAGCAAATACCCCAGGCCCCTGAACGTCACGATCGCCACTGCCTGGCCGTCGAGTTTTTTACGCAGTCGGTGAATGTAAATCTCGATGGCGTCCGGGCTTGCCTCCTCATCCAGGCCAAACACCTGAGCGGCCAGTTGCTCCTTGCTCATGACCCTGCCAGGGCGCGCTATCAGCGCTTCCAGTACCGCCTGCTCGCGGGAGGTCAGCACCAGCAGCTCATCACCAAGGGTGAAGCGCCGGGTTCCGAGGTCGTACACCAGGGCGCCGCATTGCTGCAGCCGCTCACCACCCAGCACACTGCGACGCAGCAGCGCCTTGACCCGGGCTTCCAGCTCCGTCAGCTCAAATGGCTTGGCCAGGTAATCATCGGCCCCCAGGTTAAGCCCGTGAACCCGGTCCTTGACGTCACTGCGCGCAGTCAACATCAACACCGGCAAGGTTTTGCCACGGCCTCGCAAACGCGCCAGCACTTCAAAACCATCCATGCGCGGCAAGCCTACATCCAGAATTGCCACGGCATACTCTTCACTGCTCAAGGCCAGGTCGGCGGCTACGCCATCATGCAATACATCCACGGTCAGGCCTGTGCCTTTCAGGGCTTGGGCAACACTCTCGGCCAGCTGTAGCTGATCCTCGACCAAAAGCACACGCATCGGTTTTACCTCGATTTTTTGTCCTGGCCGCAGCCTTTTGTGCGCGGAGTGTACAGACGGCAGGAGTGCTGTGAAGCGCAAAAACAGTGAATCTGTTTTGAAAGGTTAGCGAAAGGTTGGCCGGCTAGCATCACGAGACTGACAGTAATCCCTGTCGCCGTCATGCACTGCATAACGGCCCGAAAAACGCCTTGAAGCGTTTTCGCCAATAAGAACAATAATGGAGCACCTGCATGCTGACTTATCAGCCCGAAGCCCTTCATCCCTGTATTCCCCCCCTACCCGCGCTCTGTCGCGATGATTTCGCACACCCCAAAACTGCCCTATAAAAATAAAAGCTCCTGAGGAGACGATATGAAATTCCCCCTGCGCACTCTGGCTATTGCGGCCGGCTGCATGCTCTTCACTGGCCAACTGCTGGCTGAACCCAAACGCCCCGAATGCATTGCCCCGGCGTCCCCTGGCGGTGGCTTTGACCTGACCTGCAAACTGGCGCAAAGCGCACTGGTCAACGAGAAGCTGCTGAGCAAACCCATGCGTGTGACCTACATGCCGGGTGGCGTGGGGGCTGTTGCCTATAACGCCGTGGTCGCCCAGCGCCCGGCCGATGCCGGCACCCTGGTAGCCTGGTCCAGTGGCTCATTGCTTAACCTGGCCCAGGGCAAGTTCGGCCGCTTCGATGAAAGCGCCGTGCGCTGGCTGGCAGCGGTCGGCACCAGCTACGGGGCCATTGCGGTGAAGAAGGACTCGCCCTACAAAAATCTTGATGATCTGGTCCAGGCCCTGAAAAAAGACCCGAGCAAAGTGGTCATTGGCTCAGGCGGCACCGTGGGCAGCCAGGACTGGATGCAGACCGCCCTGATCGCCAAGGCCGCCGGGATCAACCCCCGTGACCTGCGTTATGTGGCCCTGGAGGGTGGCGGTGAAATCGCTACCGCGCTGCTGGGCGGCCATATTCAGGTAGGCAGTACGGATATTTCCGACTCCATGCCCCATATCCAGAGCGGTGATATGCGCCTGCTCGCCGTATTCGCCAACGAGCGCCTCGATGAGCCGGAGATGAAGGACATCCCGACGGCCAAGGAACAGGGCTACGACATTGTCTGGCCTGTCGTACGCGGCTTCTACCTGGGGCCAAAAGTCAGCGATGCAGAGTACGCCTGGTGGAAAGAGGCTTTTGACAAGCTGCTGGCGTCCGAAGACTTCGCCACATTGCGTGATCAGCGCGAACTGTTCCCCTTCGCCATGACCGGCCCGGAGCTGGACACCTATGTGAAAAAGCAGGTGGCTGACTACAAAGTACTGGCCCAGGAATTCGGCCTGATCCAGTAACCGCCGCCGACCACTGGCTGTGCCCTTGCACCCAGGGGCACAGCCCAGGAGTGAACCATGCTTGCACAACGCGTATTTGCTTCGGCCCTGCTGCTTGTCTGCGCCGGTTTGGCGGCGATGGCCTGGCCTTATCAGGCAGCCTTTTCCTACGAACCCGTTGGTCCTCGCGCTTTCCCTTTGCTGATGCTGGCATTAATGGGATTGGGGCTGGCCTACATGATCTTTCGCCCCTCCCCCGTGGTGCACAGCGAAGATGACCCCAAACTGGATCGTGAAACCCTGACCAAGATCGGCCTGTGTATCGTGCTGTTGCTGATCTTCGCCGGCACCTTCGAACCTCTCGGTTTTATCCTCAGCAGCATCCTGGTCGGCATCCCGCTGGCGCGTCTGTATGGCGGTCGCTGGCTGCCCAGCAGCGTGATCATCAGCTTGGTGAGCGTTGGCCTTTATTTACTCTTTGATAAAGCCATGGACGTTCCGCTGCCGCTTGGCCTGCTCGACGTTCTGGAGGACTGATATGGATACTTTCGGCTATTTGGGCCAGGGCTTCGGCGTCGCGCTCAGCCCGTACAATCTGGTCACAGCCCTGTGCGGCACCTTGATCGGCACCGTGGTCGGCCTGCTGCCGGGGCTTGGCCCAATCAACGGGGTCGCCCTGCTGATCCCCATCGCATTTGCCTTGGGCCTGCCACCGGAATCGGCGCTGATCCTGCTGGCGGCGGTGTATCTGGGCTGTGAATACGGCGGGCGTATCAGCTCGATCCTGCTGAACATCCCTGGCGAAGCTTCGACCGTGATGACCACCCTCGACGGCTACCCGATGGCGCGTAAAGGCCTGGCTGGCGTGGCGTTGTCGCTGTCGGCCTGGAGCTCATTTATTGGCGCCTTTATCGCCACCTGCGGCATGGTGCTGTTTGCTCCGCTACTGGCCAAGTGGGCGATAGCCTTCGGCCCGGCGGAGTATTTCGTGCTGATGGTGTTTGCCATTGTCTGCCTCGGCGGCATGGCCGGGGACCGTCCGCTGAAAACCTTTATCGCTGCGCTTATCGGCCTGTTTCTGGCCTGCGTGGGGATTGATGCCAACAGTGGCGTATACCGCTTCACCGGCGACAACATCCACCTGACTGACGGCATTCAATTTGTCGTGCTGGTACTGGGGTTGTTCTCCATCAGCGAAATCCTGTTGCTGCTGGAAAAAACCCATCGCGGCCAGGAAGCGGTTAAGGCCACCGGGCGCATGATGTTCAATTTCAAGGAAGCGTCTGCGGTATTCGCGGTGAATATCCGTTGCGGGCTGCTCGGTTTTATCATGGGCGTCCTGCCGGGTGCAGGTGCCACACTGGCCAGCGCCGTGTCCTATATGACGGAAAAACGCCTGGCGGGTACTTCCGGCAAATTCGGCGAGGGTGACATGCGCGGTCTGGCGGCCCCCGAAACCGCAATCGGTGCTTCCGCTTGTGGGGCGCTGGTACCCATGCTGACCCTGGGCGTGCCGGGTTCGGGCACCACGGCAGTGATGATCGGCGCCCTCTCGCTGTACAACATCACCCCCGGCCCGCTGTTGTTTCAGCAGCAGCCGGATATCGTCTGGGGTCTGATCGCGTCATTGTTTATCGCCAACGTCATGCTGGTGATCCTCAACATCCCGATGATCCGTATCTTCACCCGGATTCTGTCGGTGCCTAACTGGGCGCTGGTGCCCGCAATCGCCATCATCACGGCCATTGGTGTATACGCCGTGCACGCGACCACCTTCGATCTGTTCCTGATGATCGGTATCGGCATCTTCGGCTATATCCTGCGCAAGCTCGACTTCCCGCTGTCTCCGGTATTGTTGGGGTTCATTCTGGGCGGGCTGATGGAGCAGAACCTGCGTCGCGCACTGTCGATATCCAACGGTGCGCTGGATATCCTGTGGGCGAGCCCGATCACCCTGGGTGTCTGGGTACTGACGACAATCATGTTGTTGCTGCCTGTCATACGTATCTGGCGCAAACGCAGCGCCCAACGTCGCGCTCTGGCCAATGCCTGATTCAGGATTCAAGCACTGGTGGGGCACGCCGCTGGTCGGCCTGGCTGGCGGCTACCTCGCCAGCCAGATCGGCTGGCCGTTACCGTGGATGGTCGGCTCTCTGCTGGCGATCATCCTGGTGCGTTGCCTGACACCCTGGCAACTGGCCGAGATTCCCGGCGGGCGTAAATGCGGGCAGTGGATTGTGGGCATCGGTATCGGCCTGCATTTCACACCTGTGGTGATGGAGCAGGTGCTGGCGCATTTCTGGCTGATCCTGGCGGGCGCCCTGCTCACCAGTGTGTCGAGTGTGATCGGTGTATGGCTGATGCGCCGCAGCGGTGAGGATCGCGCCACTGCGTTCTTCTCCAGCATGCCCGGCGGTTCGGGGGAGATGGTCAACCTCGGCGCACGCAATGGCGCCGTATTGAGCCGCGTCGCTGCTGGGCAGAGCCTGCGCGTACTGACCGTTGTGCTGTGCGTTCCGGCAGCCTTCAAGTACCTGCTGGGCGAAGGTGCTCCTGCCGTACACCCTGCCTCAATTAACTTCTATTGGCTGGCGTTATTGTTTCCGGCAGGTGCCTTGCTGGCCTGGATCTGGCAACGCCTGCGCCAGCCAAACCCGTGGTTGTTCGGGCCGCTGCTGGTCAGTGCCGGCGTGAGTATTTTATGGGATTTGCATATAGGCCTGCCGGACGGCAGCAGCCAGATGGGGCAGTGGCTGATTGGCAGCGGGCTGGGCTGTCATTTCAATCGGGCATTCTTTCGGCGGGCGCCGTCTTTTATCGGTAAAACCCTGCTGGGCACAGCCCTGACCATGTTGATAGCCAGCCTGTGCGCACTGGGCTTGAGTGCCCTTACCCAACTCGATCTGCGCTCGATGACCCTGGGGATGATGCCGGGCGGCATTGCAGAAATGAGCCTCACCGCAGAAACATTGCAACTGTCAGTGCCCTTGGTTACCGCGTTGCAGGTGATGCGCCTGATCTTCGTGCTGTTTTTGGCTGAACCCCTGTTCCGCTATTGGGCTCGCCAGGATGAAGCCAACCCTTCCTGACAACAAGTACTGGCACACCGGCTATTGCGCTGAGTGTGCCTTGTACCGCTGAGTCATGACTTAAACCGGTGGCAGTTTCCAGTCGATCGCAGCCAGGCCGTTTTGCTCAAGGAACTTGTTGGTTCGGCTGAAGTGGCCGTTGCCTATAAAGCCCCGATACGCCGATAGCGGCGATGGATGCACCGACGTCAGCACCAGGTGTTTGGTCGCATCGATCAGTTTTTGCTTGCTCTGGGCATGGGCGCCCCACAGCAGGAACACCAGCTTGGGTTGCTGCTCGCTGACCACCTGGATAATCCGGTCAGTAAAATGCTCCCAGCCCTTCTTGGCATGGGAGGCGGCATTGGCGCGCTCCACCGTCATCGTCGTATTGAGCAGCAAAACGCCCTGCTCTGCCCAGTGTTGCAAGCAGCCGTGAGGGGCGATATCAATATTCAGGTCACGCTTGAGCTCTTTATAGATATTGACCAGCGACGGCGGTGTCGGGATACCGGGCTGTACTGAAAAACACAAACCATGGGCCTGACCGGGGCCGTGATAAGGGTCCTGACCAAGAATGACCACCTTGATCTTGTCCAGCGGCGTCAGGTTAAGGGCATTGAAAATAAGCGGACCCGGTGGGTAAATCTCTTTTCCGGCCGCATGTTCCTGGCGCAGGAACTCGCGCAGCTCGGCCATGTAAGGTTTATCGAACTCCTCACGTAATGCCTGTTTCCAGACAGGTTCAAGTTTTATACGGTCATCCGGGGTCATGGGTAAGTCCTGAGAAACAATGGGGCGGACACTAGAAAACCCCGTCCCTGTTGTCAACATCCCCATCCGTCGCGTCCGGCGCCATGCAAGCGGGTCAGGTGCTTGTGCCGGGGTCATTGCCGGTTCGACCGTGAACGCTGATCTTGCTGAACCTTTAATACTGAATGAGGGGTGCCTGAACCTCTTGCACAAGCACAGGGCTATTAATCCCTTGCTGATTCAGCTGTTCGCGCTGAATAAGCGGCGCCTGAACCTCTCGCACAAGCACAGGACTATTGATCCCTTGCTGATTCAGCTGTTCGCGCTGAATAAGCGGCGCCTGAACCTCTCGCACAAGCACAGGACTATTGACCCCTTGCTGATTCAGCTGTTCGCGCTGAATAAGCGGCGCCTGAACCTCTCGCACAAGCACAGGGCTATTGATCCTTTGCTGATTCAGCTTTTCGCGCCGAATAAGCGGCGCCTTAACTTTTTGCCTGACCACAGGGCTATTTACGCCCTGATTTAACAGTGGGGCGGAACGCACGTCGGCTCGCTGATGGTGCCTGGGATACACAGGATAATTTATACAGGCAGACAGGGATGCACTTATTAAAACAACAGCCATAACTCGAATATACATACAAACCTCTCAAACCAAAGACAGTGCTCCCGCCCCATCGAAAGATATAAAAAACCGCGCACACTTCATTCAATATCTAAGAAACCAACCAAACACTCTCGAATTTACACCCCACAGCCATGCAGAGTAGTCAGCCAGACTCCCTGCCTGGCCGCATCAGCTGGATAAGGCATTACCGGACACGCAAATCAATTCCGTACCGAAAACGAACACCCATTGGTGTCAGATGAGTTGCATTCATAAAAAGCCAGCCCAAACCCGCTGGTATACATCTTCCAGTTTCTAGCCTCCACCAGAGTCATGGCGTCACCGGAAGCATCCGGATTATTATAATGCAAGTTCAGAAGTGACCTGTCCGCCGCCCTGTACTCGCAGTACCCGATCCGCCCCGTAGACCCTGCCTCGTTATTGGCTGGATAAAAAACAGCGGCTTCGAATGTTTGCAACGGTGACGCTGTCGGGGCGCT
This sequence comes from Pseudomonas sp. FSL R10-2964, assembly GCF_009600035.1. NCBI lineage: Bacteria > Pseudomonadati > Pseudomonadota > Gammaproteobacteria > Pseudomonadales > Pseudomonadaceae > Pseudomonas > Pseudomonas sp. FSL R10-2964. Next base: position 117,319 of record NZ_WIWH01000012.1, read on the forward strand.
TGCCACAGCGATCCATTCAGCTGCGGAAGCATTGGCTGGCGCCGTATAGATACCATTTCTGAGCGTCACGGTTTCAGCACGCGGACAACTTTCAACCACACTGGCTAAAGAAACCGAAGAATAAAACAACATCGCACACAACAAGTACACGTATTTCATATACGCCCCCAATCAAATACTGAAAATTGTTCACGACAAGCAACTTGCCGCCCCCCCAACCCTAAACGAACATTATTATTTAACAACAGGTTATTATGTAGGGAATTTCCTGAGGATACGTGCGATCTTCTTTATCCTCAGCACCTAATCAAAAAGACCCAACCTCCACACTGATTATAAATAACGATCGTTTTCCTACCCTTGTAAGGATTATTATCAAGCCATCAACTATTTCCATGGACATGCTGAAATGACCACCCCTGACCTGTGCCCAGCATGCGGCGCTCGAAACGACTGCTCCATGGCCAGCCCGGATATCGCGGCTCAATCCTGCTGGTGCCATACCGTCAATATTGATCCCAAGGTCATACAGGCATTACCACTTGAGCTACGTGACCTCGCCTGCCTGTGCCCTCGTTGCGCGAACGTTGCAAGTCAATTGCCGCCTGCACGGGCGCAGAGCCTCACGTAAGATACGCGCATGAATTCCTTGTGATTGATCGCTATGCGTTTAGACCGTTTTCTGAGCAACCGCCCCCAGTTCAACCGCCAGCAAGTACGCTTGCTCCTGATAGAGAAGCGCATCCAGGTTGATGGGCAGGTTATCTGCGATCCACGTCACGAAATCCGGGCATTCAGCCAGGTTGAGTTCGACGGGCAAATCTTGCAGGCAGGCAAACCGGCGCGTTACTTCATGCTGCACAAGCCACCCGGATGTGTAAGTGCCACCCAGGATGCGGAACATCCTACGGTGCTCGACTTGCTGGATGAGCCGGACAAACACGACCTGCATATCGCAGGTCGGCTGGACTTCAACACCAGCGGGTTGATGCTGATTACCAATGACGGCCAATGGTCGCGTCATGTCACTCAGCCCGAGACCAAGATGCCCAAGGTGTATTACGTCGAGACCGAGCAGGAAATTACCGACGCGTATATCAGCAAATTTCGTGAGGGCGTCTATTTCGCTTTTGAAGACCTGACCACGCAGCCCGCCGGGCTGGAACTGCTTGGCCCTTGCAGTGCGCGCCTGAGCATCGTTGAGGGCCGTTATCATCAGGTCAAACGCATGTTTGGCTTCTTCAACAACAAGGTCGTGCGCCTGCACCGCGAAAGCATCGGCCCCTTGGTACTCGACAGCCTGCTGGCCCCCGGCGAGTACCGGGCGCTAAGCGAGCAGGAAGTTGTGCAATTCCAACCCACTCCAGCAAATTAGCCGGCAACGCGGCCCACCCCTTTCTGTAACAATCACAGAGCACCATCAGTCAGACCGACGCTCGATTCACTGGAGTCTGACGCCATGATGAAGCCCGAAATTGCCGTGCTCGACATTCAAGGCCAATACCGTATCCATACCGAGCTTTATCGTTGCGATACGTCGCTAAACACCATCATCCTGGTGAATGGTTCGATGGCCACCACTGCGTCCTTTGGCCAGACCCTGAAAAACCTCCACCCGCATTTAAACGTTGTTCTCTATGACCAGCCCTACGCGGGCAACTCCAGACCTCATAACCCTCATCAGAAGATGCTGACGAGGGAAATAGAAGCTCAAATTTTGCTGGAGCTGATAGAGCATTTTGACGCGAACTACCTGCTGTCATTTTCATGGGGCGGGACAGCGGCACTTACCGCCCTGGCGTGTGTGCCGCGACGCATCGAAAAGGCCGTGATCAGTTCGTTTTCGCCGCTGATCAACGACGCCATGCGCGATTACCTGGAGCGTGGCCGTCATTGCCTGGCAGCTTGCAACCGCACTCAGGTGGGCAATCTGGTCAACGACACACTGGGCAAGCATTTGCCGCCATTGTTCAAGCGTTTCAACTTCAGGCACGTCAGCAGCCTGGCCGAGCATGAATACGCGCAAATGCACTTTCATATAGACCAGGTCCTGAACAACGATCAGCAAGGCTTTCTCAGTGCCACGCAGGGTATCGATATACCGGTGCTGTTTATCAATGGCCAATGGGACGAATACACCGTGGCCAGCGACGCCCGGCACTTTGCCCAGCCGATTGCCAACAGCCGGTTCATCAGCCTGGAAAACACCGGGCATTTTCTCGATATGGAAAACAGGAGCGCCAGCCACAGCAGTAAAAACGCCCTGCTCGAGTTTTTAAAGCCAACCCGACCTCACCCACCCTCACTGTCGTTGTGAGGGTGCCCGAGGCAATCAACAGAACGAAAAAGCTGCTAAAACAACACATTTCAAGAATAAAACTTCTCATCGATGCCATCTTCTGGTACAAAGTCAGCCGCTCTGAGCGGGTGTCGTATAATGGTATTACTCCAGCTTCCCAAGCTGATCACGCGGGTTCGATTCCCGCCACCCGCTCCACGTATTTCAAGGCCTGCAGCTCTGTCTACCCCTTACCGCATCCCAATGGGGGCCGTATCGGGGACCGTTTCATCAGAATAGACGCAAATAGCTGCACAGCCTGATCCCAACCCCTGCATAGGTGCCAATCCTAAAATCTGTGGGGGTCCGAAAAAAGAGTAATATTCGTAATATCCTCTCTGAAAAACAGTCGCAGCCCTTACAGATCAAGGCCTCCAGCGGTTTTGAAAAAGGCGATATTTAAGCGATAGGAAGGCGATAGTATTACCTTTCTATAAAGCTATATTTCCATTCTTTAAAACCCAATGAATCCGGGGGTTTGGCTGAAATATTACTTTTCATATCGCTTCATATTACCTTCCCCTGTAATACCGAAAGCCCAGCAAAACCGGGGCCTCCAGACCCATTTCCACGCCCGTATAGCTCATATCGCTCTTTTTGAAACGACCACCCCGCCATTGAGAGTGAAACTTGATTAGAGGAGTCTTCACGAGCCAGCCAGTCCAACGCAGGAACCAATCCCGGCCATGGATGGACGCGTTTCGCGTACCTGGGATGCCCGAACGACTACAGCCCCATGCGGCATGCCAATCTTTTGATACCCGTACAACTACAGACCTGTGCCATCATGGCCACCTCGAAATCACATTTCAAAAATTGAATTCTTGATAAAAGAGTAGGCTTATGGAAAACGCTATTGATACATGCAAAAATAAAATCAGCAGAATATTTACCCTAGTAGATAGTCTCAATGATGCTTACCCAGAGATTTTAACCGCTAAAGATCACCTCCACAGGGAAGCACTGCTAGATGACGTTGAAAAATTCAATATACTGTCTAGTTCGAATGAAATAAAGAACGCACTAATTCATGCTGACAACATTTCCACACATGCTCAATCTATAGGCATGAGAATAGTTAAAGAAGTTGAAATAAATAAAGTAACGTCCATAGGCTACGAGATTATGAGTTTAGCTTCCGACTTAAAGACCGACGTCGAACTGAGCCTAGAACTCCTAAACGCCGCTCAAACGCTTCATGATCCACAGTTAAAAAATCCGCGACTTGCCGACTTTAGTAAAATTACAAGGACTTTAGCATCCAAGTACGAAACACAATTTTCATTGATGCGGAACAAGCTAAAATCTGAAATTGAAAGCTATGAAAAAGCTATTAATAGCGGTAGCAATGAAATAAATAACATAAAACAAAACAGCCTTGAAATGTTCCAGAATGCAAAAACTGAAATATCAGAATTAATGCAAAAAATGGAACAATTGAAGCATGAGACATCCAACCTTCAAGAACAAATGATAATCGAATCAAAAAAAGCCTCAGACATCTTTGAATCAGCCACAGACAGCGCTAAAGACGCTCAAGAAAAAATAGATAAATTACTTGAAACCACAGCATCAAAAGTATTGCTTTTAGAATACTCTACCACCGCTGACGATGAAGAAAGCGCCGCCAACAAGATGAGAAACATTTCATTAGGATGTATGGCCCTTACAGGTGCAGTTCTTTTATTCGCGCTATACGAAACATTAAACAGCGAATTGGACTGGAAGCAATCAGTATTCAAAATGTTTATCGCTTTAGCCTTATCAGTACCAGCAGCATATTTAGCTCGAGAATCTGCAAAACACAGGACCCAACAGCACATCAGCCGACGTATAGCACTAGATTTAAAAGCGGTGACTCCCTACATCGCATCTCTACCCTCTGAAGATCAAATCAAAATAAAATCTGAAGTCGCGTCGAGAATATTTGGCGTGCACAACAATGATAACCCTAGCGAAAGTTGGCCACTAAACCTTCAGGAGATAATTCAATCTCTAATAGAAAAGATACCAACAAAGAAAGATTAGCCTACCAATTGCTAAACTATCTACTCCTCCTACTATTGCCGGCAGCGCCCCTTACAGGAAAAATCCTGCTGGCTAGATCCCCGTAGGAATGAACTCAATAAAAACCACTTTTTTTCATGGAACCTAGATCGACTTCATAAACGGAAAATTGATCGGCGATCGCCTTCAGTTCTGTGTAATCCATCAAACATGCCCCAGCCCACGTCAGCTATAGCTTGCTGGGAATTCAGCCTCACCGATCACCCAACCAGCTACGCTCAAAAAAGATCGTGCACGTTTTTGAAAACCCACCGAAACCCACGTTTTCAAACTTTTCGCCCAATGAAACCAGGGCTTCCAGCATCACCCCGCCCGTTACCTCCCTGAGTGCTACTGTGCAACCGCACTGCATTACCCTTCAAAACTTTGCATTCTGTGCAATGGCTCATCCCCTGCATAGGCCCATGGCCCGCCTGGGCTGCAGGATCGTTTGCACTACATCCGGTTTTGCACAAAAAAAGGACACGAAGCCCGTCGGCGGGAGGGGGATAAGTGCTTTTTCAGAAGATTTTTTATTGTGGTGGCGATTTTCAGACTTGCTCCCTTTGGCGAAAGGTCACAGCATTGCCTAAGACGAGCGAGGATTTCACTGAACGAAAAAAAACCACCTTATTAGGGGCGGTTTCCGCAAGTCCATTTAGTAGCTGGTTTGCTGTCTGACAGGGCGCTACAACGTTTAGCGTTCGGATTGCGATTTTCGGCTAGCAATAACCCGTTATTTCAATTTCTTTTATTCGAGAGTTATTACTCGGATTGTTAAGTTCAATCGTAATATCAAGACTATAATCAATCCCGGCGCTACCATTCTGCAAAATCGCTTGGGTTGGCGTGGTTGAAAGTAGCCTGTCTAGGCTCTGTACGTAAACCCAAGAAATACGATTTTCTGTAAAATACACCGCCATTAAAGCCAGGAGGCCAAGATGG
>NZ_WIWH01000130.1:0-296 GCF_009600035.1 Pseudomonas sp. FSL R10-2964
GATGTTTTCAAAGTTTCCTCTGTAACATCAACCACTTGCGCTTTCGATCTCTCGTTAGCGGGAGGCGAATTCTACAGTGTTACACACTGCTGTCAACGCTTTATTTCCAGCTTCTTTCGATTGAGATAATCGAGTGGTTAGCCAGGCAAATGGCCTGATTAACCGTACGAGCTTTTTACAAAGCTTGTACTTATACAAAAACAAAATCCCCGTCTGCGTGAGCAGACAGGGATTTTGGAATTTAATCTTGACGATGACCTACTCTCACATGGGGAAACCCCACACTACCATCGGCG
>NZ_WIWH01000131.1:0-294 GCF_009600035.1 Pseudomonas sp. FSL R10-2964
CCCCCATAAATTGAAGGGTCGGGTAGGGTGAGGGATTTTTTTTTTTTCCTCAGCCCTCTCACACCACCGTACGTGCGGTTCCGCATACGGCGGTTCAACTAATACGCTGGAGTCCCTGCACAGTGCTGCGCAGCGAGACCAGCCCCATTTTGGCGAAGTACAACGTCGGTACTGCCTGATTCATGTGTTTGGATGCCGAGTTCCACCAAGGCCCTCGCCCGTTTACACTCGACTTCCACGCCCGCTCAGGCCTAAGCCCAAGTAAGATGAGTCGTCGTTCGCGGGTCTTCGGGG
>NZ_WIWH01000132.1:0-289 GCF_009600035.1 Pseudomonas sp. FSL R10-2964
CTTCCCGATTCTCTGCGTCTTTGTTCACATCAAAGACTTGACTACCTTGTGACCGAGACATACGTTCTCGTTGCAGGGCTTTCTTTCTCTGTTCTGCCTCTGCTTCAGAGTCACTGCTGTCATTTCCATCATTGCTTTCATCATCCTCAAGCCAAACTTTAGCTACTTCTGCAAAAGATGACTTTCGCGTCAACTTTGCATCATCTGGTAGTTCTAGATTGAGATTGATTGTAGGTGGATTGACTGGTGTTTGACTGCGTTCCAGTGATTCAGGCATCTCATCTTGGAG
>NZ_WIWH01000133.1:0-283 GCF_009600035.1 Pseudomonas sp. FSL R10-2964
AAAGGGAGACGGAACGGGTGCAAAAAAAGCCATCGATCTATGATCCAGGGGCGGCGTTAACCAATCCAGAAACCAGGACCGTATTTATTGCGGATGCTTTAGCGACCGGCCATGCCGCTCATATTGCGGCCTCCATCGGTGTGGCGATCAGCGCATTTGGGGCGGCCAAAATGGCGAGTCTGACCGGGATCACCGTGGCAGATCTGGAGCAGCTCTTCGGTATCCATGGCGATCCGGACCTTTATCGCTTGATGAAAGTGCTACACGTGCTGGGGGTCAGTTT
>NZ_WIWH01000134.1:0-282 GCF_009600035.1 Pseudomonas sp. FSL R10-2964
GTAGATCTGGCTGTATTTAGTCATAACGATGGCTCTATGCCGAAGGTGTTCAAGGCCCGAACCTTAAGGGCAGGGGGGGAGCAGCGCAAGCTCCGCGGTAAAGGCTCTGTTTTAGGAACATTCAGGCGCATTCTTCAGAGATGGCTGATAGTGCTTATTGCCAACTACTGCACAGTAAAGCAGAGGCCACGGCTTATTTTTCAAACTCGTCTGTACCAGTTGTTGCTTTAACTCGTACAGACGAGTATTTTTCGCTTCGGCGTGCTGCCAAAACGACGCTCC
>NZ_WIWH01000135.1:0-281 GCF_009600035.1 Pseudomonas sp. FSL R10-2964
ATTTACTCCTGTATATATAAGAGCGAGTTCTTTATTATCTAAAAACTATGAGAACGAATTGGCCTGCTATTTTTTTTACAATACATGGATAAAAAGCAGAACACACTAGGAGTATTTGTAAGCCACATATTTAGCATAAAAAGTATATGATAAAAGGGATGGAAACATATGCAATAGAAATATAACATTAAGAGAAGAGATAATAATTAGGTCTATGACTTTAAAATGTATCTCTAGGTTTTTAAACTTGTTATACAAATGATGATCTGTATATTCATACT
>NZ_WIWH01000136.1:0-280 GCF_009600035.1 Pseudomonas sp. FSL R10-2964
GTGCTCATCGTCGACCTCGCCTTGTCCTCGCTGCGCATTGTTCGCCACGACGAATGCCGAGTGTTTGCTGAAAAGCCCGAACCCAAAATCGCCGTCGTGCTCGCAGCTAGCGACGCCTTGCCGTGACGTCGTCATGTCTCCTCGCAAGCCCGCACTTACCCGACGCTGTGCTTGTGCGAGTGCGGACAACCTTGTGGGAAAAGAAGGTAAGAAAAAAGGGTGAGATGTGTTCTTTTATGTCTTTCAGGCTCTTATTAGGTGATATATTGCGATGCGTATT
>NZ_WIWH01000137.1:0-280 GCF_009600035.1 Pseudomonas sp. FSL R10-2964
GGTAATCGTTCATTTTTCGAGGGCATTATCCAGTGGTTTGAGGGCTGGCCAATGTGTCGGTTCATGGTGTGCTGAACTTGAGCCGTCGAATGAAAAAAACATGCCGTTGATAGTAGTCTGAAGCGCTATGGCCACGCACTTTTGCTGAGGCCAAAAAAAACCCGGCAATGCCGGGTTTTTTTAACGTTCAGTCAGTTTCAGGCAGTGAAGGCTTTGCCTTCGAACTGCTCTGCAACGAACTTCCAGTTAACGATGTTCCAGAACGCCTCAACATACTTCG
>NZ_WIWH01000138.1:0-278 GCF_009600035.1 Pseudomonas sp. FSL R10-2964
CTACGACGTAGACGAAGAGCAAGGCCGCTTCTCGCCCACCTTCGGCCTATCGGTCAAGCCGGGCCTGGACTGGATGCAACTGTTCGCCACTTACGGCAAGGGCTGGCGCCCACCGGCCGTGACCGAAACCCTGATCAGCGGGCGGCCCCATGGCGGGGGCGCAGAATTCACCTACCCCAACCCGTTCCTTAAGCCAGAGACCTCGACCACTTGGGAAGTGGGCGTCAACGTCTTCAAAGACAGCCTGTTCCTGGACGGCGACCGCATAGGCGCCAAGG
>NZ_WIWH01000013.1:0-120890 GCF_009600035.1 Pseudomonas sp. FSL R10-2964
ATCGCGCCTACCAAACAAAATCCGCTCTGCTGGGCGGTCTAGAAGGGCTCACCGAAAGGTGGGCCCTTTTTTGTTGTTCTCGTTTGGGAAAACTTTGGCCAATCATTGGGCAAACCACCAACGGCAGCAGTTTCAGATCGGCTTTGACCTTGTGATAGATCACTGCCTCCGGCCCATGCCCAGAATGATAATGCGCCGTCATTTTCACATCGGCATGCCCCATCAAGCCCTGAATGTCATCCTGAGCAAATCCCTGTTGCTCATATAGCCAGGCACCCAACGCTCGAATCTCATGAAAGGTTGGCCGCTCATTCGCCGGAATGTGGTCATAGGCCTTTGCTTGCCCAAAGCGAGCGAGTCGCTACTTGATTTGTTATTCAGCAGTTGAATACCGGTGCGTAGCGTTCTTCGCGCTTCTTGAAGTGGACAGGTGCCATCGGGACTTTCTCACCGTTCACGAAAATATCCGGAAAGGTTACGGTGAAGTCATCCATATCCCCTTTGCCCAAGGGTGTTCCCTTGAAGCCCGCGTGGAAGATTTTCCTCGGATCAAAACCGGTTTCCAGCTGTTCAACGCTGACCTGATAAGACTGCCCTGTAGCCAGTTGCACGGTGACCATGGGCGATGCGGCACTCACCCAAAGGTCGGGCGGGGTCTGTTTGAGCGCCGCGCTGCGTTGTTCCGGGGTGTTCAGGTTGAGCAGGTAAGGCGGTTTGTACAGGCGACCGAAGAGGCGCAGTTCCGTGTCAGTTGAGCGCTTGTTGCTTGGCCAGCTGGATGTACCCGGCGGTGCTGCATAAACCAGCACATGAACCCAGTCGAGTTCTTCAGAAAGAGGCGTATAGCTCATCGCCGCCTTTGGCCCGGGGCAGGTACGCTCGAGGAGGGCGTTTTGGCCCACGGCTGATTCTGGATGCAGATAGGGCCCTGTACTGCATCCCGCGAGCAGTACCAACAGCGCATACAAGGTGTGTTTTTTCATAGGGGCAACTCCATTTGCTGCGCGATAAGCCGCTAGTTCGACGTCTGGGCTGCTTGATTCAAGCTAAGAATTTATTTCGAAACTGCAAAATTGAATGCCGGCTCTTGTAGGCTCGCTTTGATCAATGCTGCGAGTTCACGCGTGGCGGGTGTGGGAGCCTCAGTACAGCTATGAATCATGTAACCAAGGTGTGGTACAGGGGGCAAGCCTGAAACGATGTCGAGATGGCCCGGTAGCCCGATGCGGGTTCTTAGCGTCAAGCCTAACCCAGCAGCAACGGCGGCCCATATACCGGCAACGCTGGGGCTGGTCAGGGCGATTCGCCAGGGGATATTCGCGGCATCCAGTGCCTGGGTGGCGGCACTGCGCAACACGCACGGCGCATCAAACAGGATCAATGGCAGCGGTGAGTCATCCATCATGGTTGGCAGTCGTGTGTTACGAGCCCCGATCCAGTGCATCGGCGTTTCACCCAGTCTCGTCGCAAGCGGCGAATTGCGCTCCGTGTCCCATGTTAGGGCCAAGTCCAGGCCGGTGCTTTCTACCATTGAAAGTAATTCAGCGTTTCGCGCAATCCTGACTTCAAGATTCACCATTGGGTAGGCTTGAACGAAGCGTCGCAGGATGTCGCTGAGGAAATGCTCCCCAAAATCTTCTTGAACTCCGAAGCGAACGGTTCCGGTCGTCTGGCTTTCATGCAGGCTCAAGAAGATCCCGTCGTTGAGCTCCAGTAGCCGGCGGGCGTGGCTGAGCAGGATTTCTCCCACAGGTGTCAAGACCAGGCCACGTCCTGATCTGGCCAACACCGGGGTGCCCATCTGCTCTTCAAGTTTCTTCAATTGAGCGCTCACTGCGGACGTAGATCGACCGAGGCAATCCGCAGCCTTGGCAAAGCTGTTGAACTCAACGCCGGTAACGAAGGTGCGCAATACATCGAGATCGAAAGTTGGACGGCGCATCGGATAATCCACAAATTTGGAACAGTTGATCCTATTAAATCTGATATTCGCAATTACCGCGACTTGATAGTTTTGTCCGATTGACAAGGTAATTCGGGGATTAAGGTCGTGAATACATTAAAGGATAGCGGGCGAGAGCACGTGGGCAGATTCCCGCAAAAGTTTGCCGATTTAACTGACCAAACCCTGTTTGGTGATATGTGGAAGCGAACGCAATTGACACCTCGCGAGCGCAGCCTGGTGACGGTGGCTGCCCTAGTGGCGCTGTACCGGCTGGAGCAACTGCCATTCCATTTGAGTCGAGCGCTGGACAACGGTTTGAGTGATGATGAATTGGAGGAAGTCATGACCCATCTGGCGTTCTATTCAGGCTGGCCGACGGCTGCTTCTGGCCTGAAGCAGCTCAGCGATGTGCAAGCCAGTCGTGCTCCCAGCCAAGGGTAACTATTTATGCCATTTGCACGTATTTCACTGCATCGCGGAAAGTCCGCTGCGTATCTGCAGGCGCTATCCCAAGGGGTGCATGACGCTCTGGTCGAGAGTTTTGAGGTGCCTGGCGCAGATCGCTTCCAGGTCATCCATCAGCATGATGTCGGTGAGCTGATTTTCAATCCCGAGTACCTGGGCGGGCCGCGCAGTCATGATTTTGTGTTGATTGCTATCACCGCTGGCCGTTCACGAAGCGTCGAAACGAAACAGCATTTCTACCGCACTCTGGTCGAGAAACTTAACGAGACTACTGGGCTCAGCGAGGAAGATGTCATGGTGGTAATTACCACCACAGACAGTGAGGATTGGTCGTTTGCTGGCGGTCGGGGTAACTAGCTCCCGCGCTCTTGATAAAGAAAACAGGTCGGCCCAAATTATCTACGTGTACCAGAGGCCAGAACTTGCATGATTGAGTGGTAGTAAATACGAGTCTGTACGGCTTTTAACAATGTTCTTTAGCTACCTGCTTCTATCGCTCCGCCACCGAGCGAGCCTGCTCTGTGCAAGAACCCATTGGTTGCTGCGTAATGACTGAAGTGGCCCGGTTTCTGCGTATAACGGGCAGTCACCAGACCCATTCAAGGACATAAAATGCTTATCGTCTTCAGCGGCCTTCCAGGCACCGGAAAAACGACTATCGCAAGCGAGCTTGCCGGCAGAACGGGTGCCGTCTACCTAAGGGTCGATACCATCGAACAGGCGATTCGAAACGCCGGCGTTCTTGCAAAAGAGGTGGGCAAGAGCGGTTACATGGTCGCCAATGAGCTTGCTCTGAGCAATCTTCGTTTTGGCCACACGGTTATAGTCGACTGTGTAAACCCGGTCGATGAAAGCCGACAGGCATGGAGTGATATTGCTCAGCGCGCTGATGTGCCCTTGGTCAACATTCAGGTGATATGTTCTGACAGGCGCGAGCACCAGCGTCGGGTGGAAACCAGGGAGGTCGATATTCCCGGGCTGACGCCCCCAACCTGGCAGTCTGTTCTCGATCATGAATATGAGGCGTGGGGCACTGCTCCATTCAGCATCGACACGGCCTTGACTTCTAAGGCGCAGGCTGTGGCGCTGATCACTGAAACGCTTTTATCCAGGGCGCGTCTGCTCTGAAGGCGTTCAATGCGCCCCCGGTTCTACTGGAGCCGGTTATCTGTCCGCATCGGAGTGCGATCTGCCTGATGCTTGTCAGCTGCGCTTGTGCGCTGGCCGGCAGCCCCGGATCACACTCCGATGCGACCTCCCGTGAGGGATCGGGCAGTTAGCGACAGGCTGTCGTTGGCGCTGGTTGTTCGGTGCGGTTCTATACCTGTAATTGAAGCTTGATCAGGTCAACTTGCACTGCTTTTTGCAGATTTATTCACCGTCGGTTGTCATTCTGCTCCCCAATTAACCAACACCAAGCAGGCGTAAGTGGGTGGGTCAGGTAGGGCGTGTGCCCCAGTACGCAGTCTTTGCGAGGGCGGGAGCAGCCGCGGGTGTCGAGGAATCATTGGTCGTTTTTATTGTCATATTTATGACCTTTTCTTTCAGGACGCTCAAATGAAGCGCACAACCCTATTGATCCTGGCCGTCTCTAGCGCTTTTCTGCTGGGCGGCTGCGCGCCTGTCTGGTACGACGGGGGGCGGCATGGTCACGATCGAGGTTACGACTCGGGCCGTGGATACGATCGCGGGCATGATGATCGGGGTTATGACCGCGGCTACGATCGTCGCGACAATGATTGCCGTTATGACCGCAATCGCGATCGTGATGACAGGGACGACTGATCCTCTGGTGCTTTAACTGCGCAGCGTGTCATCCACGCTGCGCTTCAGGTTATTAACTGCTGGCTCAATCAATTCCCGCCATTTGTTTCACCTCTGCAATATCCCTGCTTCGCGGAAACAAACCGGACATCTGCCAGCAATTGCGTTCAGGCAAGCTGTGCGCAATTAGTCCCGCCGCGCTCGTTCTGGCACCTAGGGCTGATGAGAACCCTCCTGTAAAACATCGTCCCGGGAATTCCTGCTCCATGCGAACCAGTCTTTCGCTGCCGCTGCTGGCTGCCTTGTCCATTTTGCTTGCGGCCTGTGCCAGCAAGACCATCCCGCCCGAAGAGTTTTCGGGCTATCTGTCCGATTACAGCCAGTTGGCGCAAAAGCAGTTGCCTTCCGGGCAGGCCGTACTGTCCTGGGTAAGCCCTGATCTGGATATCAGCCATTACACCGGCATCTATATCGAGCCAAGCCAGTTTTACCCGTGGGTGTTACCGACCGGGCGGGGGCCACAGTCCACGCTGTCGGCCGTAACCGGTTATTACGATGCTGCGCTCAAGCGCGAACTGGGCAAGGTCATGACGGTTGTCGCGGCCCCGGGCCCTGGCACGCTGATTGTCAGGCCGGCCATAGTCTCGCTCTCGGCTAGTACCCAGGGCCTGCGGTTTTATGAGTATTTGCCCGTGACCCTGCTCGCCGCTGGGGTCAGCACGGCGGTCGGGATGCGTGATCAGGACAGTGAAATCAGCACCGAGATCGCCGTGATCGATGCTGCTGACCAGCAGGTGGTCGCGCAAGTGGTGCGCAAGGGGACAGGGCTGGCGCTGGAAAATGATTCTCAGGTCATGACGCTGGATGATTTCAAGCTGGTGCTCGATGGCTGGGCGCTTGATATGCGCCGCGAATACTTGTCCAGCCGCCATTGAGAGCCGGTCAAGGGTTGGTCCGGGGCTCGCCGAAAGGCGGGCTTTTTTTTGTCTGCGATTTGTCTGGCTCCTTCACACGACTTCAAGTGCCGCCTGAATCTGATCGGCGTACTTGCTCAGGTTATTCATCTCTGTCTGTAACTGACCGGAGCTGGCTGAGTTCAGCACCTTGGACTGGATCAAGGTCAAAGCAGCCGCGACGGCCAGTTCACGTTTGCCTTCCGGGCTGGCAGCACCAAAGGGGGTATCGCCCCGGAGGTTTTTGAAGTGCTCAGACATGATGCTCTCCTTATCGTTGCGGGTTTGAAACCTGTTACTACCGGTAACCGGTAATAACTAAAGTTTAGGGTAGGATTGATGGCGCGCATCGAAAAGGGCCTGAAAACAGCCCGGTAGACATGGTTGTGCCCGAAAGTACCGGCATGAATCTGAGGAACCATCAGGGTGACCAGCGGTGCACCGTTAGTCGCTGCGTAACGTTCAACTTTGTTCATAATGGCGCGGTAATTGCTGTCTGTCGGTCCGCCAATGGATCACTCGTCTAATTGATGTGCATTTCCTGCGCATTTTCCGGTCTTTCCGGCCTTCGCGTATAAGCCTCGTCATTACAAAGGATTGGGTTGATTGGTTGAGAGCGACGCGAGCAGCGCCAAATAAAAATAGCCGTACTCGTCAATAAAATGGCGAATAGCCTGATTGTTTGTGCTTGCAATTACGATATTAATCCAAATTTGTTCAATTTATTGACGATATCATTGTGATGGCTTATTTTGACGCCCTGTTGCTGGCCATGCGTCGTGAATACTCAGTCCGGAAGGAACCTACTTATGAGTCGTACAGACGACATATCGAACTTGTTCAGCAGGTTCGGCGCCACTTCGGACAGTTATCACGAGTTCGACAGTCAGTTCGAATACCCCAATACGCCGCCAGCTCAAGTTAAAGCCTCTGAGCCTGAAGAAGTCACGGCCCCGGTACTTGCTGCTCTGCCACCGGTTGCGCCAGTCTGCGTGGCATTGGCGAAAGCCGAAGATCCGGCACCGCTGATGAGCACTGCCGACGTCGCCATCCCGCTGCGTAATTTGCTCGCTGAAGTAGCGCTTGCTCGTCAGGCCGAAACCGAGGCCCTGCAGGCACAATTGCGCACGCCGCAGTGCAAGGCTCGTGTCGTGGTGCTGGTCTCGGCCAAGGGCGGCGTTGGCAAGACCACGCTGGCCGCCAGCCTGGCAAGCAGCCTGCGTCTGGAGGGTGGCAAGACCCTGGCCATCGACCTTGATCCGCAAAATGCCCTGCACCATCACCTCGGCGTTGAATCCGGCGTGACCGGCATCGGCAGCGCCTGCTGGAGCAGCAATCTGCAGCAGGGATTCAACGATGTACAAGTGCTGCCCTACGGCGTGTTGAGCGATGACCAGCGCTGTGCCCTGGAGCGCGAAGTAAGCCAGGACCGCCACTGGCTGGCACGGCAACTGGAACGCATGGACCTGGGCACACATGACCTGGTGATTGTCGATACGCCCACCGGCCGCTCGGCGTACCTCCAGCAGGCGCTGGATGTGGCCGATCAGGTGCTGGTGGTCACTGCTGCCGACGCGACCAGCTTTATTGCCCTGGAGCATATGGACCGTCTGCTGGGAGCCAACGTTGCGCGCAGCTATGTGGTCAATCAATTTGAGCCCGGGCGCGAGTTTTCCCGCGACATGCTCGAAGTGCTCAAGCGCCGTCTGGGTGCGCAGTTGACGGGGGTAGTAGAGCAGGATCACGGTTTTGGCGAGGCCTTGGCTTACGGCCGCAACCCGTTGACGGTGCCCGTCCGGTCTGTAGGTGGTGAAGGGGTTTTACTGCTTGGCGAACACCTTAAGGCTGCTTTGCAGAACGTCCGTGTAACCGAGAACTCAGCTTCATGAGTCAGTCAAACAGCCCCCCCCCAGGTTGCGCAAAGCCGGTTTCAGCGTTGGGCCCAGTCGCTGTCAGATCATCTTGATCAGTGGCCGGCTGCGGCACGCCGTGCGCTGCTTGCCGGTACCGCAGTGTTTTGCGGGCTTTTGGGCCTGCTGATTATTACCGTACCGTTCGAATTCTATGCGCAGTGCATCTTTGCCATCGGCTGCTTTGTTGCAGCATTGGTGCTGCGCAGGATACCCGGGCGCCTGACCATCCTGATCATGATCGGCCTGTCACTCACGGCCTCGTTGCGCTATATATACTGGCGCTTGACCGAAACCCTGGGGTTCGACGACTGGGTCGACATGGCGTTCGGTTATGGCCTGGTGCTGGCCGAAATCTATGCCCTGGTGGTGCTGGTGTTTGGCTACCTGCAAACGGCCTGGCCGCTGCGGCGCCAGCCGGTATTGCTCAAGGGCCCGCCGAGCGAATGGCCAGTGGTTGACGTGTTTATCCCGTCATACAACGAGACGCTCGATATCGTGAAGCTGACCATCTTTGCCGCTCAGGCAATTGACTGGCCACAGGACAAGCTGCGCGTGCATGTGCTCGATGACGGTCGCCGCGAAGACTTTCGCGAGTTCTGCGAGCAGATCAACGTCAACTACATCACCCGTGACAACAATCGTCATGCCAAGGCCGGTAACCTCAACGAAGCATTGCAGGTCACCAGTGGCGAGTTCGTAGCATTTTTCGATGCCGACCACGTGCCGACCCGCTCTTTCTTGCAAGTGAGCATTGGCTGGTTCCTCAAAGACCCCAAGCTGGCGATGTTGCAAACGCCGCACTTTTTCTTTTCGCCCGACCCGTTCGAAAAAAATCTCGACACCTTCCGTTCGGTGCCCAACGAAGGCGAGTTGTTTTATGGTCTGGTGCAGGACGGCAACGACCTGTGGAACGCCACGTTTTTCTGTGGCTCTTGCGCAGTGATCCGTCGCAAGCCGCTGATGGAAGTCGGCGGGGTGGCGGTCGAAACTGTGACCGAAGATGCCCATACCGCGCTCAAGCTCAACCGCGCCGGCTACAACACTGCTTATCTGGCGATACCGCAGGCAGCGGGTCTGGCCACGGAAAGCCTTTCACGCCACATTAGCCAGCGTATTCGCTGGGCGCGGGGTATGGCGCAGATTTTCCGCACCGACAATCCGCTGTTCGGCAAGGGCCTGAACCTGGGCCAGCGCCTGTGCTACCTCAACGCAATGCTGCATTTCTTCTATGGTTTGCCGCGCTTGGTGTTTTTGACGGCGCCGCTGGCTTTTCTGTTTTTTGATGCGCAAATCTTTCATGCCTCGGGCTTGATGATTGCCGCCTATGCATTGCCGCATATTTTTCATGCCAGCCTCACCAACTCCAGCATTCAGGGGCAATACCGGCATTCGTTCTGGAACGAGGTCTACGAGACAGTACTGGCCTGGTACATCATGGCCCCGGTGCTGGTGGCGCTGGTCAACCCCAAGTTCGGTGGTTTCAACGTGACCGACAAGGGCGGGATCATTGACGAGAAGTACTTCGACTGGAAGCTCGCCCGTCCATATATCGTGCTGCTGACCCTTAACATGGCAGGGATGGCGTACGGGATCGCGCGGCTGGCAATGGGTGAGGAGGGCGCCACGACCACGCTGTTGATCAACCTGTTGTGGACGCTCTACAACGTGATCATCACCAGTGCCGCCGTAGCGGTGGCCAGTGAAACCCGGCAGGTTCGTGCCGAACCGCGGGTTGCGGCCACATTGCCGGTACGCCTGACCCGTGCCGATGGCAGTGTGATAGACGGCGTCACCCAGGATTTTTCGCAAAAAGGCATGGGCTTGCGCCTGCCCCAGGGCGTCAGCGTACCTCAAGGCGAGCAGGTGCAGATTTCGCTATTGCGCAGCCAGCACCTGAGACTGTTCCCGGCTGTGGTTGTATTCAGTCGCGGTGAATTGCTCGGCGTTCAATTTGATGCCCTGACCCTGCGCCAGCAAAGTGATCTGGTACGTCTCACCTTTTCCCGTGCCGACACCTGGGCATCGACCTGGGGTAGCGGGCAGGTTGATACCCCGCTGGTGGCCCTGCGCGGAGTCAGCCGAATTGGTTTTCGCGGTATCCAAGAACTCTTCAAAGCCTCGCTCATGGAAGTGCGCAGCTTGCTGCGCCGTCGCCGCGTCGCCCCATCAAAGCTAGAAAACATCCAGGATAAGTGATGAATTCAACGTCTTCAGTCTTCGCCAATTTGCGCGATCCGCGTCGTGCCCTGGCACGCATTGCGTGTGCCTTGCTGGCTTTGAACAGCGGCGCTGCCTGCGCCGAGAGCGCTCCAGCCGTTGCTGCAACCGGTAGCAATAATTACACCGTGACCCTCAAACAGTTGGGCCGCAATTATCCGATGAACCTGCGTGGTGTGGAATCGAGCGACAGTGTCAGTTTCGATGTGCGGGCCGACTCGATTGTGACGGGTGCCAAGTTGAACTTGCAGTACACCTACTCGCCGGCATTGCTGGAAGAGCTGTCGCAAATCAACGTCATCATCAACGATGAAGTGGCGGCAAGCCTGCCGTTGCCCAAGGACAAAGCCGGGCAACTGCAACAGCATGTCGTCGACATACCGGCGCACCTGATTACCGAGTTCAACCGTCTGAGTTTGCAGTTTATCGGGCACTACACCATGAGTTGCGAAGATCCGCAGCACACCAGCCTGTGGGCCAAGATCAGCAACGCCACCAGCTTGAGCATTGATGTATCGCCCTTGGGTTTACCCAATGATCTGTCCATCTTGCCGTTGCCATTTTTCGCTCGTCGCGATACCCGGGCCCTGGATTTGCCGTTTGTGTTCGTCTCTGCGCCTGACAACGCCACGCTCGAAGCAGCCGGTGCACTGTCGTCGTGGTTTGGCGCCCAAGCCAGTTTTCGGGGTGCACGGTTTTCCTCGAGTTACAACCAGATTCCCGCCAGCGGCAGTGCGGTGGTTTTGATCAGTGGTCCGGATGCGCTGCAGATTGGCAGTATTAGTCTACCGCCAGCGAAGGGCCCGACCCTGACCTTGATGACCAATCCGAATGACGTCAATGCCAAGCTGCTGGTGGTCAGCGGTCGCGACGGTGCCGAACTCAAGAGTGCCGCAACTGCTTTGGTACTGGGCAGCCAGGCCTTGTCGGGCAGCAGCGTGGTGATCGATCGATTGCAGGTGGTGCAGCCCCGCAAGCCCTATGACGCGCCGAACTGGTTGCCCAGTGATCGCCCGGTAAAGATTGGTGAGTTGATGCAGGCCAAGCAACTGGCGGTGTCCGGCTACAACCCGGGTGACATCACCGTGCCGTTGAATTTTCCGCCGGATTTGTTTACCTGGCGTAACGAAGGCGCGCCGCTGAATCTTAAATACCGCTATACGCCGCAAGAGAAGTCCTACAATTCGTCGTTCATTATCAGTTTTAATGACGCGCTGATTCAGTCGCAGAACCTGCTGTCCCGGGACAGGCTCGACAGCAGTGTGCTCAGAACACTGAAGTCAGACGACAGCCTTGACCGCGAAACCAATGTGTTGCTGCCCCTGAACTCGGTGGCCCTGCAGTCCCGCCTGCAGTTGCGCTATATGTTCGATTACATCAAGCAGGGCCAATGTAACGACATCATCATTGACAATATGCGCGGTGCGATTGATCCCGAGTCGACCCTTGATTTGAGCGGCTACGACCACTTTATCGCCATGCCCAACCTGGGCGTGTTCAAGGATTCCGGCTTTCCGTTTACCCGTCTGGCTGACCTGTCGCAAACCGCCATGGTGTTGCCGGATGATGCCGGGGTTGCTGATTTGAATGCCTACCTCACACTGCTCGGCCGATTTGGCCAGTCCACCGGCTACCCGGCTACTGGCGTACAGGTGATTCAGGCGGATCAGGTGGCGGGCGCTGCGGACAAGGACTTGCTGGTGCTGGCGTCCGGTGCCAATCAGCCCTTGCTGGCACATTGGGCCGATCGCCTGCCCGCTAACGATGGCGAAGGCCAGCAGAGCTTCCATTTATCTGACTTGCCGATGCGGCTACGTGACTGGTTTAGCCCCGATCCTGAAGCCAATATTCGCAAGACGCGGTTGGCGATGGCGTTTTCCGGTGGCGCGCGTAGCACTTACCTGACCGGTTTCGAATCGCCGCTTAAAAAAGGGCGCAGTGTTGTGGTTATTGCCAGTGGTCAACCGCAAGGTCTGGCCGATGCCACAAATGCACTGATCGGAGGTGAGGATTACACCCATTCGATCCAGGGCAGTCTGGTGGTGGTACGCGGTAAAAACATCGAGCCTCTGGTGGCGGACGAGCAGTACTACGTTGGCAGCCTGGGGCCTATCAAGTACCTGCAATGGTTGATGTCGCGCCATGTGGTCTTGTCCCTGCTGCTGACCGGTCTGGGGGTGATTTTGCTCAGTGGTCTGGCTTATCTGGCACTGCGCGCACGCGCCAACAAACGACTAGGTAACTGACGGCTCATGGGGTTCTTCGCGATCAAACGTTTTAATTCCTCACCGCGGCGCCTGCATCGTGCGCTGCTGTGGTTGGCAGGCGCTCTGGCAGGTATCGCCCTGACCCCCGCGATGGCCAAGGACACCAGGTGCCAAAAAGCCGACTGGCCGCTGTGGCAAGCCTACGCTTCGCGCTTTGTACAGGCTGACGGCCGTATGCTGGAGTCCAGCCCACAGCTCAACCAAAGCTCTTCCGAAGGTCAGTCCTACGGGATGTTATTTGCATTGATCGGCAATGATCAGGCGCGCTTTGACAGGTTATGGCAATGGACCTTGGCCAATATGGCTGGCGCCGACGTGAGCACGCGTTTGCCAGGCTGGTTGTGGGGGCAGGGCAAGGACGGGACGTGGCAATTGCAGGACGCCAATTCAGCGTCCGACTCGGACTTGTGGATTGCCTATTCGTTGCTCGAAGCGGCACGTCTGTGGCAGCGCCCGGACTACCGCGAGGCAGCCTTGCATCTGCTTGAAAACATCCAGAGCCAACTGGTCGTGAGCTTGCCCGGTCTGGGCAAAATGGTGTTGCCCGGGCCTCAAGGCTTTGTGCAGCCAGATCATCTGTGGCGCTTGAATCCCAGCTATCTGCCGCTGCCGTTGCTGCGGCGGCTGGCCATGCAGGCACCGGCCGGGCCGTGGAAAGAAATTGCCGAAAACACCGTGAAAATGGTCAAGGCTTCCAGCCCCAAGGGCTATGTTGCCGACTGGATCGGCTATCGTGCCACCGGGCCGAACAGCGGTCTGTTCGTGGTCGATCCGGTTAATGGCGAACTGGGCAGTTACGACGCGATTCGCGTTTACCTGTGGGCAGGCATGACGCCCAAATCCGATGTGTTGGCAGCACCGTTGCTGGCGCGACTGGAGGGTATGGCGAACAGCACGGCTTCCACCGGCATTCCACCGGAAAAGGTCCAGGTCAGGAGCGGTACGCTAGAGGGGCAGGGGCCGTTCGGCTTCTCCGCCGCGCTGATTCCTTACTTCCAGGCCAAAGGCCAGCCCTGGCTTGCCCAAGCTCAGCAGCGTCGAACCGAGCTAGCCCTCACGAAGGCGCTGGGGCAGGCCGATGGCGAACGTACCGAGCCTTTGTATTACAACGTCATGCTTAGCCTGTTCGCACTCGGCTGGGCAGAAAACCGCTTTCAGTTTCGTGATGACGGAACACTCAAACTGTCTTGGGAGACGTCATGCGTCCGCACCGCCACGCACTAGCTATCGGGATTCTAACCGCAGTCATCGGCACAGCCGTCCACGCCGATACCAGCGACGTGCAAGCGCGGCTGGTCGAACAGGGTCAGTACTGGCAAGGCCGCGCCAATGCACAACGGGCGGCCGAGGCCTGGGAAAAAGTCTTGCGTCTGGACCCCAATCAAGTGGATGCCCTTTATGGTATGGGCTTTGCCAGCCTCAAACAGAACAAGCCCGAGCAAGCAAGGCAATACCTGGCGCGTTTGCAGGCCCTGTCGCCCCGACCGTGGCTGGCGGCGCAGCTGGAACAGGATATTGCCCTGACTGAGACGCAGAACAAAGCACTGCTGGATGAGGCCCGACGTCTGGTCGATAGCGATCAGCGAGATGAGGCGACTCAGGTGTTTGCCAAACTGTTTGCCGGTCGCACACCGTCAGGTACGGTGGGACGTGAGTATTACAACAACCTGGCGTTCAATCCTGCAGGTTGGCCAGAAGCGCGAAAAGGCATGGAGCGCTTGCTGCGCGAGACGCCCAACGACTCGACTCTGGCGCTGTTTCTGGCCAAGCAACTGATTCGTTACGAAGACAGTCGCCCTGAAGGTATCCGTAATCTGGCCAAGCTATCGACCCGGCCCGACATCGGCGGTGACGCTGATGAAAGCTGGCGTCTGGCGCTGGTCTGGTCCGGTCCGCCGAGTGCTGCCCAGGTGCCGTTGTTCGAAGCCTTTTTAAAGGCTCATCCAGATGATCAGGAAATTCGTGACCTGCTGAACAAAGGTAAATTGAAAGCCAGCACTGCAGACCGTGTACCGGCCTGGCAACCTGATCCGCTGGTCGAGCGTGGGCTCAAGGCGTTGGATAAAGGTGATCAGGCGGGTGCCGAGCAAGCCTTTGCCGCACGCTTGAAAAACAAGCCGAATGATCCTGATGCTTTGGGTGGGCTCGGTGTGGTGCGTCAGCAACAGGACCGTCTGAGCGAAGCTGAGCAACTTTTGAACCGCGCTATCGGCAACGGCGGCTCGCGCTGGAAGCCGGCGCTGGATAACGTGCGCTACTGGGCTTTGCTGCAACAGGCGCGCAACCAGGCCAAGAGCCAGCCCGCCAAGGCCCGGGAAAGCATTGCCCAGGCAATGCGAGTGAACCCCAGGGGCATCGAGGCACGTTTGGCCCTCGCGGATATTCAGGCTCAGAACGGTCAGCTCGATGAGGCTCAAGCCAGTTACCGTCAGGTGCTGAGTGTGCAGAAGGACAATGCTCAGGCCGTACAAGGGCTGGTCAATGTTCTGTCGCAAGCGGGGCAGGCCGATGAGGCCTTGCGCCTGCTAGATACCCTGACCCCGGCCCAGCAGGCCGAAATGGGCGGTGGCGGTCGACTGCGTGCGCTGCGCTCCACGCAGGCTGCGGCATTGGCCGAGCAGCGTGGCGATACCCGGGGCGCACAACAAGCTTTGGTGCAAGCGGTCAAAGATGACCCGGACAACGTCTGGACCCGTTTTGATCTCGCCCGCCTTTACCTAAAAACCGGTGAGCCGCAAAAAGCCCGCGTTCTGATCGACAGCTACCTCAAAGCCCATCCGACAGATGTTGACGCCCTCTATACCAGTGCTCTGCTCTCAGTGGAAATGGAGCAGTGGGACGCTGCTCAGGCTGCCATAAGCCGGATTCCAGTGGGTCGTCGCACCGCAGATATGAACGATTTGGCGGATCAGATCACGCTGACGGTGCAGGTCAAGCTCGCTGCCACCATGGCCAAGCGTGGCCAGCGTCAGGAAGCCCTGGCACTGCTCGACCGGTTGCAACCGATGGCGAGCCGCAGTCCGGATCGTATGGCAACGCTGGCCTCGGCTTATGTGGACACAGGAGATTCCACGCGAGCGTTGACCATGATGCGCGATGTGATCAACCAGACACCTACACCTTCCGCCGACTTGATGTTGCAGTACGCCAATCTGCTGCTCAAGACGGGTAATGATGCCCAGGTCAACTCGATCCTGCGCGGCCTGCAAAACCAGCGAATGAGCGTTGCCACACGCAAACGTTTCGACGACCTGCTGTATCAGTACCGCATTCGTCAGGCCGATCTGCTGCGTGAAGGCGGTGACCTGGCGGGCGCTTATGACACTCTGGCACCGGCGCTGGCATCGCGGCCTGGGGACGCCGGTGCGACTTCGGCGCTGGCGCGGATGTACGTCAGCAGCGGCAATAACGCCAAGGCGTTTGAGCTGTACAAGCCTTTGCTGCAACGTCAGCCCAACGATCCGCAAATCCTCCTCAATGCCGCGGACGCTGCGGTTCTGGCCCGAGATAACGGCTACGCCGAGCGTGCGCTGGAGCAGTTTGTGAAACTGCAAAACTACGACCCGCAGTCTTTGACCGAAGCGGCACGAATCTACCGCAGCATGGGCAAGAGCGCTCAGGCTGCGCACCTGTTGCGCAAGGCCGTGGACATCGAGCAAACCGAGAAAAAACGCAACCTTACGGCTCAGGCCGGCGTATCTGGCGTTGCGCCGAACCCGTTCGCCGGCTTGTCGGGCCCAGCCAATCAGATGGGGCGTGGGGCCATCGATGCGATTCCCGCGCCCGCCCAAACCACGCTCGATTCGAGCGCTTATATGGCAGACGACAATGCGCTGTTGGCCAGCGATGTCTATCCGGGGCAACCCCTGCCTTCCAGGACAGGCAATGGCACCTTGCCGGTGGGACGTAATGCTGGTGCCGGGGCTAATCCATTTTTACCCCAAGGCACGGTCAATGTGGCGGTGGACCAAGCCAGTTCGGCCCAGCGTGCGCTGGACAGTATCCTCCAGGAGCGCAGTGCCTACGTGACCCAGGGCGTCACTATTCGCAACAACGACAGTGAGCCTGGCCTTGGCAAAATGACCGATATCGAAACACCGCTGGAAATTAACTTTCCGGCGGGTGACAACCGTATCGCCGTACGTGTGACACCGGTGTCCCTGAATGCGGGTAGGGTGGGTGTTTATGCCGCCGAACGCTTTGGTAGTGGCAAAGAGTCAACCGAGGGGATTGGCGCCCAGCGTGAGAGTGGTGTGGGTGTGAGCGTTGGCTACGCTCGCCCGGATGAAGGCATCAAGGCCGACCTCGGTACCACGCCGATCGGCTTTCAATACAGCACCGTGGCCGGTGGCGTGAGTGTCGATCGCCCGCTCGCCAGCAATTCCAATGTGCGTTATGGCGTCAATGTTTCACGCCGCCCGGTGATCGACAGCGTAACGTCATTC
The DNA here is from genome assembly GCF_009600035.1 of Pseudomonas sp. FSL R10-2964. Classification (NCBI taxonomy): domain Bacteria; kingdom Pseudomonadati; phylum Pseudomonadota; class Gammaproteobacteria; order Pseudomonadales; family Pseudomonadaceae; genus Pseudomonas; species Pseudomonas sp. FSL R10-2964. The sequence continues at coordinate 15,970 of NZ_WIWH01000013.1, forward strand.
GCCGGTACCACTGATGAGCGCACCGGGCAGACGTGGGGTGGCGTAACGGCTAACGGCGGCCGTGGTCAACTGAGCTATGACAATCAGGCTGTCGGCGCCTATGGCTACGGCGCCTGGCACAAGCTGCTGGGTCATAACGTCGAATCCAACAGCCGTGCCGAACTGGGCGGTGGAGTGTATTGGTATTTGCAAAACACCGAGGACAGCAAGCTGACCCTGGGTCTGAGCGCTACCGGCATGAGTTTTGAGAACAACCAGAACTTCTTTACTTATGGCCACGGCGGCTACTTCAGCCCGCAAAGCTACTTTGCCCTGGGCGTGCCGGTGGCCTGGTCGCAGCGCACCGATCGCTTCAGCTACCAGGTCAAGGGCTCGGTGGGCGTTCAGTACACCCATCAGGCCGGTGCCGACTACTTCCCCGGTGACAAGGACATGCAGGCCACCAACGACCAGCGCTACTCCGGCGAGAGCAAGACTGGCGTCGGTTACAGCCTGGCCGCTGCCGGTGAGTACAAGTTCGGGTCGAGCGTTTTCCTGGGGGCCAATTTGGGTCTGGATAATGCTCAGGACTACCAGCAAATCACCGGGGCGATGTACCTGCGCTATATGTTTGAAAATATGAATGGCCCTATGGAGCTGCCGGTCAGCCCATACAGTTCGCCTTATTCCAATTGATGTCCTGGAGACTTTAAATGCCTTCTTCCGTTCTTGCCGGTATGACCCTTCTTGTTCTAGGGGAAAGCCACATGAGCCTGCCTAACTGTTTGATGGAGCCGCTGCACGCCAACCTGACCCAGCAGGGCGCAAATGTGCACTCGATTGGCGCGTGCGGTGCCGGTGCCGGCGATTGGTTGATTACCAAAAAAGTCGATTGTGGAGCCGAAGAAAAGGGTAACGGTAAAATTGTGATCAGGGGGCGTGACGCGACCACTACGCCGATCAAGGAGTTGCTTGCAGCGGATAAACCGGATCTGGTGGTGCTGGTGATTGCAGACACTATGGCCTCTTACGACAAGCCGGTGTTTCCCAAGGCGTGGGCGTGGCAAAACGTGTCTGCCCTGGCCAAGGAAATTACCGCCAATGGCGCCAAGTGCGCCTGGGTAGGCCCGGCGTGGGGCAAGGAAGGTGGCATGTACAAGAAGAACGATGCCCGCACCAAGCTGATATCTGCGTTCCTGGCGACCAATGTTGCACCTTGTACTTACATCGATTCGCTGGAGTTTTCCAAGCCGGGGCAGTGGGTGACCACTGACGGCCAGCATTTTACTGTAGCGGGTTACAAATCCTGGGCCAACGCCATCGGTGATGCATTGGGCAAGCTGCCCCCTGAAGCGGTCAGTGCCAAGGGTGCAAACAAGTGATCCGAGCTGTATTGAGCGCGGCAGTGTTGTTTTGCAGCGCGCATGCGCTGGCTGCCGACGTTGCGCTGTACCCCACTGGCCCCGATCAGGACGCTGCCTTTATCCGCTTCGTCAACGCCACCGCTGCCCCTCTGGACGTAATGGGCCAGCCCGGGCAACCACCGTTGCGCCTTGAAACGGCAGCGCCTGCTTCATTGTTGTTCCCGGTGGATTCGGGCAAGGCCGTCAGGGGCTCGCTGGCCAGTGGTGCGCACCAGTTGGCCCTGGACCTCAAGGTCGAGCCCGGTGAGTTCGCGACCATTGTGGTGGTGCCGCAAGGCGACGGGATCGAACAAGTCGCCGTGCGCGATACACCGGATGACTTCAACGGCCTCAAGGCTTCGCTGGCGTTTGTCAATGTCGACAAGTCCTGCAGCGATGCCAGTCTGCGTCCTGCCGGGCGCACGGGCGATCTGTTCAAGGCGGTACCGTTCGCCAGTCTGCAGCGACGTTCAATCAACCCGGTAAACCTGTCAGTGCAACTGGTATGTGCCAACGCCAACACCGGTGCGCCGTTGGACCTGGGCGCACTCAAGGCTGGCGAACGCTACAGCGTGCTGCTGCTGCCATCTGCCAGCGGGCCGCGTTTGTTGAGTACCACGGACACGCTGTCCCACTGATCGGATTCTGCTGCCACCATGGTCTTCGCCTCACTCGAGTTCCTGACGCTGTTTTTACCGGCCTTTATGCTGGTCTACGCCCTGGGCAAGCCGCAGTGGCGCAACGTGATTCTGTTGATCGGCAGCTGGCTGTTTTATGGCTGGTTGAACCCGATGTTCCTCGCGTTGCATGTGGCATTGACGGTCGTGGCATGGCTTGGCGGGTTGCTCATCGATCGCAGCCGAGAGGACTCCCGGGGCAGGGTGCGGCTGTTGATCGCGCTGATCGTGTTCAACACGGCGGTGCTGTGCTGGTACAAGTACGCCAATATCCTGGCCGCGACCTGGATTGACTGGATCACGTATCCGGGGGCGATGCCGCTGGAATGGCAGCGGGTGGCGCTGCCCGCCGGGCTGTCGTTTATCGTGCTGCAGGTGATTTCCTATCTGGTGGATGTACATCGCCACACCGTGCCGGTGGAGCGCAGCTTTATCAATTACGCCACCTATATCTCGATGTTCGGCCACTCGATTGCGGGGCCGATCATTCGTTATGACTGGGTGCGTCGCGAACTTACCCAACGTTATTTCGACTGGCAGAATTTCTCCCTGGGTGCGCGCCGTTTCATGATCGGCATGTGCATGAAAGTGCTGGTTGCCGACACCCTGTCGCCGCTGGTGGATGTTGCGTTTCACCTCGACAACCCTTCTTTTGTCGACGCCTGGATCGGCTGCCTGGCCTACTCGCTGCAACTGTTTTTCGACTTTGCAGGCTATAGCGCCATGGCCATTGGCCTGGGCCTGATGCTGGGTTTTCATTTCCCGGAAAACTTCTACCAGCCGTATCTGGCCAGCAGCATTCAGGACTTCTGGCGGCGCTGGCACATGTCGTTGTCCAGCTGGCTGCGGGACTATCTTTATATCGCCCTGGGCGGCAACCGCAACGGTGCCTGGAAAACCTATCGCAACCTGTTCCTGACCATGGCCATTGCGGGGCTGTGGCATGGCGGTGACAGCTGGAACTACCTGCTATGGGGCGCGGCCCACGGTATTGCGCTGTGTGTGGACCGGTTGTGGTCGCGTTCCAGCCTGCCGCGCATTCCGTCATGGTTGTCACATACATTGACGCTGCTGTTTGTGTTTATGGCCTGGACCTTGTTCCGCGCTCAGGATTTTGCTTCGGCCCTGAATATGTACGCCGGTCAGTTGGGTTTGCACGAGTTTGCCCTGGGCGACGCGCTGGCCGTGACCCTGCGCTCGGCTCACGGCCTGGCGGCATTGCTGGGGGTGGCGTGCATCATCGCGCCGTTGTTCAAGCGCCGGTATGAAGAGCGTTTTGGTGCGCAATTCTGGTTTGCGCCGATGGCGGCGCTGTGGCCAGTCGCGGGTTTTCTGCTGTCGTTCGCCTTGATAGCGAGCCGTGAAGCGGTGCCCTTTCTGTACTTCCAGTTCTGATGGTCGCGCCCATGTCCTCGTCATCGCCCAAACCGGCTGTAGCCACTGAATTCACTGCCCGTGTGAGCAGATTTGGCGGTGCGGTGTTTGTGCTGTTTCTGGCGGCGAGCTTTGCCTCGTCCCTGTGGTTGTTTGCCAGCGGCAAAATACAGATGCTTGCCCCCGACCTGAGCCGTGATGCGGTGCTGCATGGCGAGGTGACCCACAGAATTGCCAAGCAGTTGTCCGAGTCCGGCGTTGCACAAAAGGCGGCCGATCTGGAGCGTGGCGCCAGCTGGTTGCTGTTCCACGACACCGGCGCGCGGGTGCGTCCGGGCTGTACGGGCTGGCTGTTCTTGACCGATGAAATGCGCATCAATCGTCATGCTCAGGTTAATGCTCAAACCAAGGCAGCAGCGGTGCGTCAAATCCAGCAGCAGTTAGCCGGGCGTGGTATCCGCTTGCTGGTGGCCGTGGTGCCGGACAAGAGCCGGATTGCCAGTGCGCAACTCTGTGATTTACGCCGCCCGGTGCAGTTGCAACATCGCGCCGAAGCCTGGGTTGAGGGATTGAACAAGGCAGGGGTGAGCGCTGTTGATCTCGCGCCAGTTCTTCAGTCTGTGGGCAGCGATGCCTATCTGCGCACTGATACCCACTGGAGTGAAGCCGGGGCCTCGGCGGCAGCCAGGGCCATTGCCGTGCAGGTACAGGCAATGGGGATCAGCGCCACGCCGCACAAGCTTTATGAAATTGCCAGGCAAGACCCGGCGCGTCGCCCGGGAGATCTGGTGCGGCTGGCCGGTCTTGAATGGTTGCCAGTGGGGTTGCAACCCGCAGTAGAATCGGTGGCGGCCAGCCGGTTCAGTGAGAAAGCCGATTTATCCCAAAGCGATGCTGACAACCTGGATGATCTGTTTGGCGATGACAACCTGCCCAACGTTGCCTTGATCGGCACATCGTTCTCGCGCAACTCCAACTTTGCCGGTTTTTTGCAGCAGGCCCTGGGTGCGCCGATTGGCGATTTTGCCAAGGACGGTGGCGAGTTCTCCGGTGGTGCCAATGGCTACTTCAGCAATCCTGCCTTCAAACAGACACCGCCAAAACTGGTGATCTGGGAAATCCCCGAGCGTGATTTGCAGACGCCTTACAGCGAGCCAATAAAACTGTAACCCGTAGCAGCTGCCGCAGGAACGAGGCTGCGTCCGGCGACGCAGTCGCCGCAAAATCAGGCACTGCGGTGTGCCAGGTAAACCCGACTCGCAGGGTTAACGGTCGCTTCGCAACCGAACGCAGCCTCGTTCCTGCGGCAGTTGCTACGGACGGTCAGCCAAGGTGCTAGTCTGGTGATCAGACACCTGCCCATCACGGTCACGCTACCATGCCCGCAAGCCCGTCAACACACTGCGCTACACCCCGGTTCTGGCGGGACGCGCAGTTGCCCATTATCGAAGCGCGCTCCATCGACGATGGCCGTAAGGTCTGCTATGCCCGACACTCCCACGAGATTTTCTCCATCGGCGCCATCACCTCCGGCTGCTGCACTTACCTGCATGAGAAAACCAGTCACGGTATCAGCGCCGGCACGGTGGTGTTGATGAACCCGGGAGATGTCCACGCCTGTAATCCGCTGGACGACCAGCCATGGTCCTATGTGATGCTGTATGTCGATGCGCAGTGGCTGGCAGGCATTCAACAGGCCTTTGACGATCAGGCCAGCGGGGTGTACCAGCCCCTGGCGGCCACCCACACCCGCTCGCCGGGGTTGTTCAATGGCCTGACCGCCCTGTATGCGCAGCTGGTCGACCCGCACCTCGAGGGGCTGGCCAAGCACGAGTCGGCGGTCAAGTTCTTTTCAGCGATGCAACAGGAACTGGGCGGCCCGCTGGTGCTTCGCAAGAGCGCCAATGCACGGGTGGAGCGCGCCGCCAAATTTATCGACGAGCGTTTCCTGCACACCATTCGCCTGCAGGATATCTGTGCCGCCGCCAGCCTGTCGGAGGCTTACCTGATCCGTGCCTTCGAGCAGCGTTACCATATGACGCCCCACGCCTATCTGATCAATCGGCGCATTCAACATGCCCAGGCGCAACTGCGCGAAGGGGCGTTGATCGCCGATATCGCCCAGCAAACCGGTTTTGCCGATCAGGCGCATTTCCAGCGGGTGTTCAAAAAACACCTCGCGGCCACGCCCGGACAGTACAAGGGCTAAAACCACAGCAAGGACACCGCGCAGCCCACCAGCATGGCCGCCATGCCGCGATTGAACAGGCGGATGCGCCGGGTGCTGTGCAGGTAACGGCTCAGAAAGGCGCCGGTGTAGGCCCAGCAAGCCACTGACAGGTAGCAGACTACAAAGTAGATCAGTGCAAATGCCCAGATCAGCGTGGCTTCGCCCCCCGAAACAAACGCGCCCATACCTGCAACCGCCGCCAGCCAGGCTTTGGGGTTGAGCCATTGCATGGCGGCGCCGGTAAAAAACGATGGCTGCCGGGCGTCCCCGCCAAACTCGATGCGGCCGTTATCCATCGCCAGTTTCCAGGCCAGGTACAACAAAAATGCCATGCCGGCCCAGCGGATCAGGTCGGTGAGGATCGGCCACTGCTTGAGCACTTCATGCAGGCCAAAACCGGTAAACAGCAGCAACACCACAAAACCGACGGTGGCCCCCAGCACATGGCGCAGACTGGGCCCCAGGCCGAACTGCATACCCGAACTCAGGGCCACCACATTCACCGGCCCCGGTGAGATGGAGGCTGCCAGGGCGAACGCCGCCATTGAAATCAGCACGCTCATCGTTATTGTTCTCCGCTCCAAGGTTGAGCCCTGAGGTTATGGGGCGCGGACCCAAGCGTATTGAACAAAACTCCCCTGTACGGAGGTACCTTGCGTTTATGAAATTTAATCTGTATTTTTTCATGAAAATAAATGATTTAAATTTCATGGCGGCCCGGGATGAACAAGCAAGAAGAGATGGCCGCCCTGGCCATCCTTATCCACGACCTGCGCAAGCACAAGAAGTACACGCTCAAGGAACTGGCCGATAAAATTGGCCGCTCCGTGGGTTTTTTGTCCCAGGTCGAGCGCGGCCTGTCCCAGCCCACGGTGGCCGACCTGACGGCCATCAGTGAAACCCTGGGTGTGCCCACCACCTATTTCTACAGTTTGCCCAAGCCCAAGCAGTTGCCCTGGGTGACCCGCCCGGACGAGCGACGCACGCTGTACCTGGGCAACGGCATCACCGATATCCTGGTCTCGCCACAAATCCGTGCGTCGTTCTCCATGCTCGAAAGCCTGCTGGAAGCGGGCGCCAGCAGCGGCGAACGGCTTATGACCGACAGCTCGGAGCAGGGCGGCTATGTCATTGAAGGGCAATTGACCCTGTGGCTGGGCGACGACGCTGAGCCTGCCACCCTCAATGCCGGTGACAGTTTCCAGTTCGACAGCCATACGCGCTGTCGCTACGCCAACCTGACACAGCAGCTTGCCCGCGTGCTGTGGGTTTACACCTGATAACAACAAAGGAACCTTGAAGATGGATGCTGCCTGCTCTGATCTGCTGGCCGAAGTGCGTGCGTTTCGTCAGCGCAACCCCGAGGTGCGTTATGTCGACCTGATCTCCCTGGATATCCCCGGGCATTTCTACGGCAAGCGTTACCCCATCGACATGCTGGAAAAAGTCGCGGCCGGCAGCGTCCTGAAACTGCCGCAGAACTGTGTGTTGCTAGGGGTGCAGGGCGGATTGTTCAAGATAGGCGACTATTGTTTCAACGACGGCGACCCGGATGCCGTGCGGCGTCTGGTACCGGGCACGCTCAAGCCGGTGACCTGGGAAGACAAGCCCCTGGGCCAGATGCTGATCACTTCTGACGGCACTGAACAGCCGATCGTCTTCGAGCCCCGCGAAGTCCTGGCCCGGGTGCTGGCCCGGCTGGCGCGCAAAGGCATTCGCCCGGTGGTGGCGTTCGAGCTGGAGTTCTACCTGTTCGACAAGAAGCTGCGCGATGGCTTGCCGCAGTTCCCCCGTGATCACTTGAGCGATGATGCCGACGATCAGCCCACTATGCATATCGAGCGGTTGTCGCGCTTTGCCCCGGTGCTGGATGACATGGTCGAAGCGGCCCAGGCCCAAGGGATTGATGCCACCGTGATTACGGCCGAGCTGGGTCCGGGGCAGTTCGAAATCAATTTCGCTCACCTCGATGACGGTTTGCGTGCCGCGGACTGGGCGGCGCTGTTCTGTCGCAGCACCCGCGGGGTGGCGCTCAAGCATGGCTATCGCGCCAGCTTTATGGCCAAACCCTACCTGGAGCACCCGGGCAGCGGCATGCATGTGCATGTCAGTCTGTACGACGCGGGCGGCAACAACTTGCTGGCGGCCAACCAGCAGCAGCCCTTGCGCCACGCTATCGGCGGTTGCCTGGAATTACTGCCGGCGTGCATGCCGATATTTGCACCTAACCACAATGCTTTTCGCCGCCTGGGCGGTACGACCAATATCGCCACCCAGGCCAGTTGGGGGTATGAGGATCGCGATGCGTGCTTGCGTATCCCGGAATCGGACAGTAAAAACCTGCGGGTCGAGTATCGCCTTGCGGGCGCTGATGCCAATCCGTATCTGGTATTGGCGGCGATTCTGGTGGGGCTCGAACACGGGCTGGAAGCGGGCAAGGAGCCGATCCTGCCCCTGAACGAAGACCGCAGCAGCGGCATCGCCTTCCCGCTGGACATGCTTGAGGCCGTGCGCGCCATGCAGCACCAGCCGCAGCTGCGTGAAGGGCTGGGCGGCGAATTTGTCGATGTGTACTGCGAGAACAAGCGCCAGGATCATCTGGCCTTTATGCAGGAAATTAGTGCCCGGGAATATCGCTGGTTTATGTAAAAACCCATACAAGAGTTTTTGATCGCAACAATGCCTACTCCTGACAGCAGGTTTTCAGGTGAGAGCTGCTATACCTAATGATCAAATCAGATGCTGGTCAGTCAGGGCGATGAAAAATACAAGGTTCAATAGAGCTGCAACGGCTTTGCCGCTGTTGCTGTTCGTGCAGGTGGCACATGCTGATCAGCCTGCGGACTCACAATGGTTATTGCTGGCCAGCCCCTTTGTCTGGGCGCCCTCCATGAGCGGGCAGGCGGCGCTTGGCGGGGTCAATACCAAGGTTGATGTTCCGTTTGCGGATGTCTGGGAAAACCTGAGCACGGTATTTATGGGCAATCTGGAATTGACCAATCGCACACTGGGTTTTTATATCGACGGCGTCCACGCTAAAACCGATCAGTCCGAACGGGTGTACGGGCGCAAGGTGGGCCTGGCGATCACCCAGAGCACCCTGGCTGTCGGCACCTATTACCGGGCCTATGAGTATGAGTTGGGTGGTCAAACGATTTTTGGCGAGCCGCGCACCTGGCGTGTCGAACCTACGATCGGTGTGCGCTGGACCAAGCTGTCAACCAAGCTGGACATTGACTCGCTGGGGTTCAGCACCAAGAAAAAAACCGAGTGGACCGACCCGTTCGTAGGGCTGCGCATGCAGGCTGACCTGACCGACCGCTGGACCCTGTCCGGTGAAACCGACACCGGCGGGCTGGATACCTCCTCAAAGAAAACCTGGAACGCCCAGGGCTACCTGGGTTATCGCATGTACCTGGCCGATCACCCCACGATCATCCGCGTCGGCTATCGGGTTCTGGCGCAAAATTACCGCACCACCGACTTTACCGGCAACAAGTTCAAGTACGACGTGACCCAGCGCGGCCCGGTACTGGGCCTGTCCATGCGCTTCTGACAAGTACCGAGGAGACAAGGGAATGCAACTGCTCAAACACACCCGCAACCTGACGCTGGCCATGGCGGGCTTTATGCTGGCGCTGCCGGTGGCTACTGCCTGTACCCGCCTGGTGTATCTGGGGGACAACGACAGGGTGATTACGGCGCGTTCGATGGACTGGAAAACCGACGTGGCCACCAACCTGTGGATCTTCCCCCAGGGCATGCAGCGCACAGGTGAAGTAGGGCCGGGGTCGCTGAAGTGGACATCAAAGTACGGCAGCGTGATTGCCAGCGGCTATGACATTTCCACCACCGACGGCGTCAACGAAGCGGGGCTGTCGGCTAACCTGCTGTGGCTGGTCGAGTCCGAGTACCCGCCGGTCAATCAGGGTAAACCGGGGCTGAGCATTGCCGCCTGGGCCCAGTATGTACTGGACAATTTCAGCAGCGTTGCCGAAGCGGTGGCGGTGCTCAAGACTGAACCCTTTACCGTGGTTACCGCCAATGTGCCGGGTGAAAGTCGCCTGGCGACCTTGCATCTTTCAATGTCCGATGCATCGGGTGACAGCGCCATCATTGAGTTTATCGATGGCAAGCAGGTGATCCACCATGATCGCAGCTATCAGGTCATGACCAACTCCCCGGCGTTCGATGCCCAACTGGCCATGAACGCCTACTGGCAATCCATCGGCGGGACGGTAATGCTACCGGGTACCAATCGCTCGGCGGACCGTTTTGCCCGGGCCTCGTTTTACGTCAATGCGGTGCCGAAAAACCAGGACTCGCGCTTGTCGCTGGCCAGTGTATTCAGCGTGATCCGCAACGTTTCAGTGCCGTATGGCATCACCACTCCCGGCGAGCCGAATATTTCCTCGACGCGCTGGCGCTCGGTAATCGACCACAAGCAGGGGCTGTACTTTTTCGAGTCGGCCATTACACCAAACACCTTCTGGGTGGACTTGAACAAGATCGATTTCACCAGGGCTACAGGCGCGGTCAAAAAACTGGATCTGGGCCCGGACCAAAGCACCATTTACTCCGGGGAGGTTTCAAGCCGCTTCAAGGCCACTCCGGCCTTCAAGTTTGAAGGGGCGTAAGGGGTTAACCCTGTTCGGCTGTGTGCTCCGGAACCAGACGAATTTCTACGCGTTGGCCTAATGCCCGTGCGGCGCTGGCCAGGGTGGCCAGGGTCATGCCTGGGTCATTCTGGTCGAGCGCCCGATCCACCGCCGTGCGGCTGGTATGCATGCGGTCGGCCAGGTTTTTTTTGCTGACGTGCTGCTCTTTCATGGCCTGGGTTATCTGCCAGGCAATAACGCGTTTGAGTGCGGCGGCCGAAACCTCTTCTGCAAGGCCTTGTTCCGAGAGAAAGTCGTCAAAGTCGGAGCCGATATGGTTATTCATGCGCTGTACCTCGTAGTTTTGCATGGCGCTGCCTGGCGGTTTGCAGATCCACCGCCGGGGCTTTCTGACTTTTCTTGATAAATCCGTGAAGCAGGATCATCTGTGAGCCGATTACCGTAAAGATTATACGGGCAATGACGCCATCCAGATCAGAGCGAACTTCCCACAGTTTTGGCTCCAGTTTGCGAACAACCGGCATGCCAATCGGCCAGCCAAGTTGCACGGTCTTAATATCGGTGCCTATCAGTCGTCTTTGCTCGCGCCCAAGGCCGATTAACCATTCGCGAACGGGTTCGTTACCGGCTTCGGTGCGAAAAAATGCAACCGTCAGGATGGGAGGGATTCCAGTCATGAACTTGAGTGTACCTAAAATGGTACATCTATCAAGCGCGCCTGATCGCCAGATGATCAGTGGCTCAAGCCCGTGCGATCACCTGTCGTGCTTTTAAAACGTCTGCCCCATGGAGAACTGGAACACCTGTGTTTCTGCATCATCCGGTTTGCGGATGGGCAGCGCGAGGTTGACGCTCAGCGGGCCCATCGGGCTGTACCAGGTCACGCCCACCCCTACGGAACTGGCCATCTGGCTGAGGTCCACGCCGTCACAGCCGGTGGTGGTGCTCAGGTAGCATTTGTCCGAGTACACGCTGCCCACATCCCAGAACAGCGAGGTGCGCAGGGATTTGTTGTCCTTGATAAAGGGCATCGGGAACAGGTACTCGACCCCGCCGGTGATCATGATATTGCCGCCTAGCGCCTCGGTGTCGCGGTCGGAGTAGTACGCCTGCCCGGCGCTGCTATAGGTGCCGGTGGCCGGGGTGTTGCGCGGGCCCAGGGTGCCGCTTTCAAAACCGCGCACCGTGCCTTCACCGCCCGCAGTGTAGTTTTCATAGAATGGCAGGCCATCGGTGGAGCCATAGCCGTTGCCGTAGCCCAGCTTGGTGTGAAAGCGCAGTGAGGTGGATGCACTGACGGGCAGGAAGGTCTGGCCGGTGTAGTCGATCTTGTAGAAGCTCAGGTCGCTGCCGGGCACCGTGACCATCAGGTTAAGGTTTTGCGCATATCCGCTGGTAGCCAGGATGCCCTTGTTCAGGGTCGATTCCGACCAGCCCAGGTTGGCCTTGAAATTGGTAAATTCCTTGCCTTCGCGGTCGATAAAATCATAGATCTCGTCGGCACTGTAGGTGCCGGGCTCGATGCTGTCATGCTGCGCGGTGAGGCCGAAACTGATCCGTGAGGTTTCATTGATCGGGTAGCCCAGGGTGGCACCGGCGCCATAACTGTTGATCGAGTAGTACGACACGCCATCGTCGTAGTAATCGTTGTAGTCGGTCTTGTTGAAGAACGCGTTGTAGCCAAGGCTGACGCCATCCTTGGTGAAGTACGGATCGGTAAAACCGATGTTGTATTTGCTCTGGTACTCGGAGCGGGTCAGGCCCAGGCTGGCGGAGTTGCCCGTGCCCAGAAAGTTGTTCTGGGTGATCGAACCACCAAGAATCAGGCCGGCACTCTGGGCAAAGCCGACGCTGGCAGTGATCGAGCCGGAAGACTGCTCTTCAACGCTGTAATTGACGTCAACCTGATCGTCGACTCCCGCCACCGCCGGGGTCTCGACGTTGACTTCCTTGAAGTAACCCAGGCGCTCAAGCCGCGTTTTGGACTGGTCGATCAGGTAGGTCGAAGCCCAGCCGCCTTCCATCTGGCGCATCTCTCGGCGCAAGACCTGGTCTTCGGTCTTGGTATTGCCGCGAAAGTTGATGCGGTTGGCATAGGCGCGCTTGCCCGGGTCGACCACGAATTCGATATCTACCGTGTTGCCGTCCTTGCTCGGGACCGGCACCGCGTTGACGTTGGCAAAGGTATAGCCTTCGTTGCCCAGGCGGCGGGTGATCAGGTCCGAGGTGGAGGTCATCAGCTTGCGCGAAAATACCTGGCCCTTTTGTACCAGCAGCAAGGCGTGGATCTGATCTTCGGGTACTTTAAGGTCACCGCGCAACGTAATGTCGCGCACGGTGTATTTGGCGCCTTCGCTGATATTGACGGTAATGAAGACCTGCTTTTTGTCCGGGCTGATCGACACCTGGGTCGACACGATTTCCATATTGATATAGCCGCGGTCCATGTAGTACGAGCGCAAACGCTCCAGATCACCGGACAGCTTTTCCCGGGCATACTTGTCATCATTCTTGAAGAACGACAGCCAGTTGCTGGTCTTGAGGGTGAACTGATCGTCCAGCTCGGCCTGGTCGAAGACGGTATTGCCCACCACATTGATGTGCTTGATCGCGGCCACTTCGCCTTCGTCGATCCTGATCTTGAGGCCGACGCGGTTGCGCGGCTGGGCCACCACCTCGGCGTCCACCGCGGCCGAGTAACGCCCCTGGGCTACGTACTGACGCAGCAGCTCATTGCGTACACCTTCGAGCGTGGCGCGCTGGAACACTTCGCCTTCGGCCAGCCCCGATTGCTTGAGGCCTTTCATCAGGTCATCGGTGGAGATCGCCTTGTTGCCCTCGATGTCGATATTGGCAATGGACGGCCGCTCGACTACGGTGATCACCAGGACGTCGCCGTCGCGGCCCAGCTGAATATCTTGAAAGAATCCGGTCTTGAACAGTGCGCGCGTGGATTCCACCAGTTGCTGGTCATCGACCTGTTCGCCAACGTTCAAGGGCAGGGCACCGAACACGCTGCCGGCGGACACCCGCTGCAGGCCGTTGATACGGATATCGGCAATCTTGAAGCCCTGGGCGTGGGCCAGTGAGGCATTGAGCAGCAGTGCAACCGAGCAGAGCAGGCGCGCAAAATTCATGTAGATCATTTATCCAGGACACATCGACAAACAGCACAAGCAGGCTGGTGGAGGTCCAGCATAAAAGTTCGGGGCGTATGGTGCGGTTAACCGAGTGTCAAGTTAGGTAAAGGTTGGCTGCATGCAATGACGCTGCGGGCCGCAAGGACGATAATGGGCAGATCCCCCCTTCAAGAGTTCGCCATGATCCGTGTATTGCTCGTCGACGATGACCAGGAACTGACCGGTTTGCTCAGTGAGTATCTGGAGCGCGAAGGCTTTGAAGCGACTGCGGTGCATACCGGCGAGGAGGGCGAGGTGCAGGCGCTGTCCGGGCAATACAGCATTGTGGTGCTGGATGTGATGCTGCCGCGACTGTCGGGGATCGAAGTGCTGCGGCGCATTCGCGCGCGCAGTCAGGTGCCGGTGGTGTTGCTCACTGCCCGTGGCGACAACATCGACCGCATCACCGGCCTGGAGCTGGGTGCCGATGACTATGTGCCCAAACCCAGCTCGCCGGGGGAGCTGGTGGCGCGTTTGCGCGCCATCATGCGCCGGGTGCAGCCGGCGGAGCAGGCCACCACCGAGGTGATCAAGACCGGCCCGCTGGTGTTGTGGCCCGGCAAGCGCCAGGCGCTGTGGCAGGGGCGGGAGCTGGGGGTAACCAGCACCGAGTTCAGCCTGCTCGAAGAGCTGGCCCGCAGTGCCGGGCAAGTGGTGAGCAAGCAGGACTTGTCGCTCAATGCCCTGGGCTGCCCGTTGACCCGCTATGACCGGCGTATCGACGTCCATATCAGCAGCATCCGCCAGAAGCTCGGCCCGCGGCCTGACGCCAAGGCGTGGATTCAGAGCGTGCGTGGGCTCGGCTATCTGTTGATCGCGGAATGATGAAACCCAGCCGGCTGTTCTGGAAACTGTTCCTGGCCTTCTGGCTGGCTACCAGCCTGACGTTTTTTGTCGGTATCGGCATTATTACCTTGAGTCGCCAGGGCCCTGGCAATCCGCATCTGGATACCATTCTTGAAAGCGAGGAACAGTTGCTGCGCCAGTTCGGTGTCGAGGCTGGCAAGCAGTTGCTGCAGGTATGGCACCACCCCGATGACGAGGCCATTGCGGTGTATGACAGTGGCGGGCAACTGCTGGCCGGGTTGCCGATTGTGCGCCCGGCGTTCGAGCGCACGGTGATCAGCAAGGAAGGCCTCACGCTGTCGCTCAGGTCGACGCGGGTGCCCGGCAATGGCGGTGGTGGGGAGGGCGGACCGGGGCTGATGCCATTGCTTATCGGCACCGTGATGAGCGCGCTGTTCAGCAGCTTTATGGCGTTTTACCTGGCCTGGCCGTTGGCCTATTTGCGTCGGGCGATGAGCGATGTGGCCCAAGGGCGATTCGAAACCCGGGTAAAGCCGTTTATGGGCGCGCGGCGTGATGAAATTGTCGACCTGGCCGAAGACTGCGACCGTATGGCCAACCAACTCAAGCTGCTGGTTGATGCCCAGCAACACTTGTTGCATGACATCTCCCATGAATTGCGTTCGCCCCTGACACGCATGCAGGCCGCCATCGGGTTGTTGCATCAAAACCCGTCCCGCGCCGATATGGTCGAACGCATCGAGCGCGAATCGCAGCGCATGGACACCCTGATCGAAGCCCTGCTGACCCTGGCCCGGGTGCAGGGGCGGCCCGAGAGCATCGCACGCGAGCCGGTGGACATCATCGAGTTGTTGCACTTGATAGTCGAAGACGCGCAGTTCGAAGCGGGCATCAAGGGTTGTCGGGTGATCCTGGAAGGGTGCCCGTCCTTTGTCAGCCGGGTCAGTGGCGAGTTGTTGTATCGCTGCTTTGAGAACGTGATCCGCAATGCAGTGCGCCATACCCGTGCCGACAGCACGGTGCTGGTAATGGCTGAAGCCAGCCCGGCGGGCCACTGCCTGACAGTACGGATCAGCGATCAGGGTCCGGGTGTTGAAGAATCGCGGTTGCAGCGGATTTTCGACCCGTTTGAGCGGGGTGTCAGTGAGACGGGTAGCGGTTTTGGCCTGGGTCTGGCGATTGCTTCAAGGGCGGTGGAAATGCACGGCGGCAGCATCAAGGCGAGCAACCTTGCGAGCGGCGGCTTGAGTGTGACAATTACCTTGCCGCTGTAGATACTCTGTTGCAGGTCAAGCCCTATTGTGGGAGCGAGCCTGCTCGCGAACGACCTTCGCGAGCAGGCTCGCTCCCACAGTTGCAGTGTTCCTGTAGATACTACGGGATCGCCGGGGATCTTTACACGAAATTACATTGCCTTGACGGCCCTGTACGCCATGCCCCCGTAGACTTTACCGCTCAATATCGAGCGGAGTTGGGCATGTTTCTGGTGCATAAAAAAGGGTTCGTTGCCGGCAAGAAAATGGTCGATGGCCTGGTGCCTTATGACTTTTTTTGCGAGGACAATCCGGCCATCAATCTGTTTGTGTTTACCGGTGCCGGCGCGTTGGGCAAACCGGTAGAAGAGCAGACGCTATGGGGCTTTACCCGCCTTGAACGCTTTGAAGCGCTGAGCAGTACCCTGGTCGCCAACAAAAAGAACCAGGGCTGGTTTCAAAGCGTCAATGTGCTCACCGGGCCCGCACAGAACGGCACCCAGACAGTGAAGTTCCAGCGGGTGCTGAAGATCATCAAGCATGTCAGCGTCAACAATCGCGTAGCCAGCAAGGCGGGCTACGAGATCCTGACCGAAGAGGGCGACACCTACTTCACCCTCAGGCATGCAGCGGGGCATAGCGCCCAGACCGTGATTTACGCCGCCGATCAGTGACCCAGCGGATTGCGGCTGTGGCTGCCGTTGACCAGACGCTCGATACCCAGCGGGTTGGCGTTTTTCAGCGCATCCGGCAGCAGGCTGTCAGGGTAGTTCTGGTAGCACACCGGGCGCAGGAAACGGTCGATGGCCAGGGTGCCGACCGAGGTGCCACGGGCATCTGACGTCGCCGGGTAAGGCCCGCCATGCACCATCGCGTCACACACCTCGACACCGGTAGGGTAGCCATTGAGCAGCAGGCGCCCGGCCTTGTGCTCCAGCACGGGCACCACCTCGGCGAAGGCTTCAAGGTCGCCAGGTTCAGCAATCAGCGTAGCTGTCAGCTGCCCATGCAGGCTGTGCAGCGCTTGCAGCAACTGCGCCTTGTCCGCGACCTCGACCACCAGGGTGGTTGGCCCGAAGACTTCCTCCTGCAACACCTCGGCACCACCGATCAACAGGCTGGCACTGGCCTGGAACAACTGCGGGCTGGCCTGGTTGCCCTGTTGCGGCGCACCGGCAAGGTGGCGGATGCCATCGACCTGGGCCAGACGCTGGATGCCTTTGCTGTAACTGGCCAGGCCCCCGGCGTTGAGCAGTGTTTGCGCCGGTTGAGCACTGAAGAACTGGCCAAGCGCGGCGACAAAGGCGCTGAATTCAGGGGAGCGGATACCCAGTACCAGACCGGGACTGGTACAGAACTGCCCGGCGCCAAGCATCACCGAACTGCCCAGCTCCTGTGCGATCTGCTCGCCACGCTTGAGCAGTGCCTGGGGTAATACCAGCACCGGGTTGATGCTCGACATCTCGGCAAACACCGGGATTGGCTGGGGTCTGGCGGCGGCCATATCGCACAGGGCACGGCCACCGGACAACGAACCGGTAAAGCCGACGGCCTGAATGGCCGAGTGCTTGACCAGTGCTGCGCCCACACCCGCGCCGAAGATCATATTGAATACACCGGCGGGCATGTCGGTGCGCTCGGCAGCGCGCACTATGGCCAGGGCAACTTGCTCAGCAGTTGCCATATGCCCGCTGTGTGCCTTGAACACCACCGGGCAACCTGCGGCCAGTGCCGAAGCGGTATCACCGCCAGCGGTGGAGAACGCCAGCGGGAAGTTGCTGGCGCCAAACACGGCCACCGGGCCCACGCCGATGCGGCATTGACGCAGATCTGCGCGCGGCAGGGGCTGACGGTCCGGTAGCGCCTGATCGATGCGTGCGCCATAAAAATCGCCGCGCCGCAGTACGTTGGCGAACAGACGCATCTGCCCGCTGGTGCGTCCCCGCTCGCCCTGGATCCGGGCGGCAGGCAGGGCGGTTTCGCGACAGACGATGGCAACAAAGTCGTCACCCAGCGCGTCTATTTCTTCGGCGATAGCTTCCAGAAACTCGGCCCGGCGTGTGGCCGGCAAACTGCGAAAGGCCGGGAAGGCGGTATTGGCCGCGCTGACAGCGGCATCCACTTCGGTTTCGGTGGCCTGCACAAACGCGTATGGCAATGCCTCGCCAGTACTGGCATCCACGCTGTACAGGTGAACGGTGCCGGCGCCGCTGCGCTGACCGCCAATAAAGTTCTGGCCGGTGATGGGGAACATAGGGATTTCCTTTAGGTGGGAAGGCAGAGACGCGCTGTTGCGAGACGAATCATGTCGCCGCTGACGAGCGCAGCGAGGCTGCGGCAAGGCCCGAAGGGCCTTGAACAGGCAGGGGCCGCTAGCAGCCTCGCTGCGCTCGTCAGCGGCTACAGGGGATTGCCACCCAAGTACAGGCAGTGGCAGCGTTTTCGCCGCCTATTGTCGTTATAAGTTGCACCGCAGTTATCCCGATAGCGAGCCATAAGGGCTCTTTCAGGCGACCACTGTAGGTTTTGTCGGGGGCACTGCCCAATGACGAATATTGATTGGCCGATAACCAGCGCTCATCCCTCAGGCGCGCGCGGCATCCCAAGTGCTCATCACCTGGGTGATCGCAGCGTCCAGTACGGCATGGGCTACACCATCCCGGGCCAGGGTGGTCAGGCCCAGCAGAAAACTCTCGAACACCGTGGCCAGCGTTCGCGGATCAGTCTGGGCGGCAAGCTCACCCTCGCGGATGGCGCGCTCGACACAAGCCATAAACCCGGCCCGGTTACGCGCCCTCGCTTCGGCCAGAGGTGCGCTTATCGCCACCGCTTGAGCTGAACTGGCACTCATCAGCCCCAGGGCGACCAGACAACCCCGTGGGTGACCCGGCTCACATTGCATTTTGGCGGAGCTGCGCAACGTTCGCTCGATCGCTTCGCGTGGGGGCAGGTGAGTGTCGAACAGGCTTTCGGTGACCCTGCCGTGGCTGTTCAGGTAGCGCGTCATGACCTCTTTGAACAGCGCCTCCTTGGAGCCGAAAGCCGCGTAAAAGCTGGGCGCGGAAATGCCTGAGCCCATATTGGCCTTGAGCTGGCTCAGCGATGTCGAGTCATAACCGTGCTCCCAGAACAGGTGCATGGCCTGGGTGATTGCCGCGTCCCGATCAAATGTGCGCGGGCGTCCCATCTGTGCCATTTGAGTCTCCTTCGTAGCGAGATATAAATACTAGTCGATACAAAAGTCATTGACCAATATTTCCCGTCGCCCTACATTTGTACCTATCGATACATAACTAGCAGGAGCAGGGCATCCATGGGCAAAGAGCAAAACACCACTGAGCGATTACCCATGGGCGCGCTGCTGGCGCTGGCCATGACCGGTTTTATTTGCATTGTTACCGAGACCTTACCCGCAGGCCTGTTGCCGCAAATCAGCAGCGGCCTGCAAGTGTCATCGGCGCTGGCGGGGCAGATGGTTACGGTCTACGCGCTGGGCTCCCTGCTGGCGGCCATCCCGTTGACCATCGCGACCCAGGGCTGGCGGCGTCGCAACGTACTGCTGCTGACGATTGTCGGGTTTCTGCTGTTCAATTCGATTACCGCGTGGTCGTCTCAGTACGGCGTGACCCTGATTGCACGTTTTTTTGCCGGCGCATCAGCCGGGTTGGCCTGGAGCCTGCTGGCAGGTTATGCGCGGCGCATGGTTGCCCCGCAGTTGCAGGGCCGGGCCATGGCGGTGGCGATGGTGGGCACGCCGATTGCCCTGTCACTGGGTGTGCCATTGGGCACCTGGCTGGGTGCGCTGGTAGGGTGGCGTACGGCATTTGGCCTGATGTCGGCCTTGACCCTGGTGCTGATGGCCTGGGTAGTGCTCAAGGTGCCTGATTACCCAGGGCAGTCTGCTTCGCAACGTATCGGCTTGCGACAGGTGCTGCTGACACCGGGAGTGCGCTCCGTGCTTGCCGTGGTACTGACCTGGATGCTGGCGCACAACATGCTCTACACCTATATCGCGCCTTTCGTGGCATCGGCGGGCCTTGCCGATAAGGTCGATATTGTGTTGCTGGTCTTCGGATTGGCGGCGCTGCTGGGAATCTGGCTGACCGGGCGACTGGTAGACCGGCATCTGCGCAAGGCAGTCATGGCTTGCCTGGCGACATTTGCTGCGATTTCGCTGCTGTTCGGTTTCTTCTCGCAGTCGGTGGCTGTCGTATATGCAGGGATTTTTGTTTGGGGGTTGTCCTTCGGCGGTGCCGCCACCCTGCTGCAAACCGCTCTGGCCGATGCGGCAGGCGAGGGCGCCGATGTTGCGTTGTCGATGAACGTGGTGGTGTGGAACAGCGCCATTGCCGCGGGGGCATTGACCGGTGGCATATTGCTCGATCAATTCGGGGTTAACGTCTTCCCCTGGGTGTTGCTGGTGTTGTTGCTGGTCGGGCTGGGGATCGTGTTCAGTGCCCGTGCCCATGGTTTCCCGCAAGGGCACCGGCAGGCGGGGGCGGCGGTTGTCGGTCATTAGGCCGATAGCCGTGTTGGTCAGGCAGCGACTACCAATCGTGCCCGGTTTCCAACGCGTTATCAGCTGACCTGGCCACCACCTTCAAGTACATCATCTTCGGTATTCAGGGCCGTGATTACGGCGATGCGCAACCCTTCCACCTGGGTGGCCAGTGCCATGGACGGGCCACCAGCCACCACCGCCTGTTGCGGCAGAGGCGGGACGTGGATAAAACCACCGCGTACGCCGGTCCCGGCCAATGCATGCTGTAGGCAATAGAACACCTGATTGCAGACAAAGGTGCCCGCCGTATGGGAAACCGACGCGGGAATCCCGCCGGCCCTGATCGCCCGCACCATTGCCTTGAGCGGCAAGGTACTGAAATACGCCGCTGGCCCTTGCGCCACCACGGGTGTATCGATCGGCTGATAGCCAAGGTTGTCAGGGATGCGGGCGTCGTTGATATTGATCGCTACCCGCTCGATGCAGATGTCCGTGCGACCGGGGCCAAGCCCGACGGCGATCACCAGCGTCGGGGTGAACTCCTGCAGAAGTTGGCTCAGTCGCTCGGGCGCTCCGGCAAACGTACAGGGCAACTGACGGGCGATGATCTGCGTATCGTCCTGCAAGGTGCCGTCCAGAAGGCGTACGGCCTCCCAGGACGGGTTGACGGTGTCTTGGTCGAACGGTTCGAAACCGGTCAGCAGTACAGTGCGCATGGTGTTCTCACATCAGTACGTAAAGAAGCACGATATTGACCACCAGCATCATCAGAGCGGTGGGCATTTGAGCCTTGATCACGGCGTATTTGTCAGGCAGCTCCAGCAGGGCCACGGGCACGATATTGAAGTTGGCTGCCATTGGCGTCATCAGCGTGCCGCAGTAGCCGGAAAACATGCCGATTGCCGCCATGACAGCCGGGTTGGCATCGTAGATGCCGACCAGTACCGGCACGCCGACCCCGCCGGTCATGACCGGGAATGCAGCAAAACCGTTGCCCATGATGACCGTGAACAGCGCCATGCCCAGCACATAGACCATCACCGCTACCAGGCGATAGTCCATGTTGATATAGGCGGTGGTGACATGAGCAACGGCGGTACCGACCCCGGCGTCATTGAACAGCAGGCCAAGCATGGCCAGCATTTGCGGCAGCACCATGGTCCAGCCCAGGGCTTCGGTCAGGCGGCGCGATTCACGCAGGCCTTGCAGCGGCGTATCACGGGTCAGGATGCAGGCCAGAACCAGGGCCACCATGCAGCCGATGCCCAGGGACACGAACGTGGTGTTTTTCGGGTCAAGCAGCGGTACGCCACCGATCTGGGTGTTTTTCAGCAGGATCGAACCGATCACGGTCACCAGCGGAATCGACAGGGCCGGGATAAACAGCTTGTGCCCCAGACGGCCAGCACTGGCCCGTGCAGCCTTGACATGCAACTCGGCGTGGGTGCCTCGGCCAACACCGCCAATGCCGGCAATGCCGGCCATGACCAGCACGCCAATACCTACCACGAACGGCGAAAGGCGATCGCCAATCAGGAACACCATGGCGAACAACGCCCAGAACAGGCCACTGGTCCAGCGTTTGGGGTGGGTGCGGTCTGTCAGGATCATGCCCGCGGTGATCAGCAGCAGCACTCCCGCCAGCCAGTAGAAGTACTCAATAGAAATAATCATCGTGCCAGCTCCTGAGCTGCGTCAACTTCTTCCCGGGCAACTTCGGCCATGCTGCGCTCCAGCATCAGGTCAAAGCGATACAGGCGCAGGGCATGCACGATAAAGGCGCAAATCGCCGTCGGAATTCCCCAGAAAGCGATGTGCAGCGGCTCGACATCAAGCCCCGAACCCAGCAGGAAGGTGTGCATCAGTGCGATTGCGCCGAAGGCCACAAACACGTCTTCACCAAAAAACAAGCCGATGTTGTCGGTGGCGGCACACATGGCCAGGACTTTCTGCCGCACAGGAGCAGGCAGCTTGCCGTACTTGTTCTCGGCTGCGCCCTCGGCCATCGGGGCCAGCAGCGGGCGGACCATTTGCGGATGCCCGCCCAGACTGGTCAGGCCTACAGCAGCGGTGGTCTCACGCACGAACAGGTACATAATCAGCAACCGGCCGACCGTTGCGCGCTGGAAGCTGGCGATCCAGTTTTGCGCGTGCAGACGCAGGCCGTGACGCTCCAGCAAGCCGATCACGGCCAGGGGCAGCAGCAGAATCAATTGCAGGGCGCGGGTTTGCAGGAAGCCTTCACCCATTTCACTGATGATTTTTTCCAGCGGGAAGTTGGCAGCAAGGCCGGTGACGATAGCCGCCGCGCTGACCACCAACAGTGGGTTAAAGCGCAGCACAAAGCCGATGATGATGACGAACACGCCAATCAAGGGCCAAAGGTTTACGACGGTTTGCATGAGGGGGCAATCCCTTTAGCTGATTGCCGCAGCACCAGGGCAGGCTGGTGAGGGCAAGTCGAAAGCGGTCAGGCACACTTTCGAAAAATCGGTACGCTGCCGGACTCAGCGTGTTTTTTTATTGTTGAGACCCTATGGGCCTCATTGCCCGATATGGTTGGTGGCTTTGGGTTGTGCGTCCAGTCAATAAAAGTTGTCACCCCCGAACAGAAAAGTTTTATCAATCACCGACTTAAGCCGACTAGCCTGTCCCTGCGGCAAGGGTTTACAGTGCTGCCCTGGTTTTGATTGGGTGGGGCGTCCTGTATGAATATGCGATTTCTTCTGACATTCGTCTGGGTAGCGCGCCTTGGCAGTTTTCGGCTGACCGCCGAAAAGTTATCCAGTACCCAGGCAGCCATTTCGAGCCGTATTTCAGTCCTCGAAACCGAGCTTGGCGTGCAGTTGTTCCAGCGCGATTCCCGTGGTGTCAACCTCACCCGTGAAGGCCATCAGGTGCTGGGTTACGCCGAAGAAATGCTGGCCACCCAGCAACGCCTTCTGCAATCGCTGGGGCAGGCGGACAGGTTTGCCGGGCGCCTGCGCATCGGCGTGATGGACACGGTTATCCATAGCTGGCTGAGCGATCTGATCAGTGCGCTGAGCCGCGACTACCCCCAGGTAGAGGTTGAACTGACCGCCGATACGGCGCTGAACCTTAATGAACAATTGCTTAAAGGTCAGCTGGACCTGATTTTTCAGACGGATTTATTGCGTGCCGACGGCGTGCGCAATGTACAACTGGCCAGTTACCCGTTGAGTTGGATTGTGGCCAGGGACGCAGCTCTGAACCGCAGCTACCGTGACCTGGCGGATCTTTGCGAGGAGCGCTTGCTGACCTTTTCACGCTTGTCGCGGCCGCATCAGGACATGCTCAATTTTCTGCACCAGCACGATATTGCCGCGCCACGCATCAGTTGCATCAACTCGGTGGCGGCGATTATCAAACTGGTGGCGGACGGCTTTGGCATCGGTGCCCTGCCGCCGGTACTGGTCAGTCGCGAATTGCAGAGCGGGGCCATGATTGCGTTGCCGATCGAGACTGCACCGGGCTTTGCGGTATACGCCAGTTGGCGCACGGGGGCGGGGCTGGAGCTGAATGAGGCGGTGGTCAACCTGAGTCAGGCGGTTGTTGCCGAGTACCAACACAGCGTTGAGCCTGGGCATTTTGTGCTGCCGGGCATCTGATCCGTATTTTTTCGCGTTATCTGCACCTGTTATGTGTGCAGTTTGCGGCGCAAAATTTCCCCCAACCTTCCGAGACAGACGAGGACGCGACTACACAGCAGCACGTGTGTGTGGTCGGCAGCTGTTCTGCGCCTGTTTTATGACGAACGACTGACGGGGAAACATCATGAACAAGATGGCTTGGTTTTTGGGCGGTTTTTTGGTGCTGACCATCGGCATCGGTATTTTGGCGACAATTCCGCCGGGTTGATATTTCATCCTGTCCTCCACACGGCTTGTAGCAGCTGACGAACGCAGCCTCGTTCCTCGGCAGCTGCTAGGTCTGAAGGGAATTTTAACTGTGGGAGCGAGCCTGCTCGCGAAAGTCGTTCGCGAGCAGGCTCGCTCCCACAGGGAGGGTTGACCGGCAACAGAGTATCTACAGGGGAGGCTGGCGCTGCCCCCCTATAATGCCTGCTCTATATCCGCCAGCAAATCGGCGACATCCTCCAGCCCCACCGCCAGGCGCACCAATCCTTCACTTATTCCGTGTCGTGCCCGTTCCTCCAGGGTGTAGGTGGAGTGGGTCATGCTCGCGGGATGCTGCGCCAGTGACTCGGCCCCCCCCAGGCTGACCGCACGGCTGAACAATTGCAGGGCATTCATAAAGCGCTGTCCAGCAGCCATGCCGCCCTTGAGCTCAAAGGCAATCATGCCCCCCGGCAGTTTCATCTGCCGGGACGCCAGCTCGTATTGCGGGAAAGAGGGCAGGCCGGGGTAGGCCACCCATTCCACGGCAGGGTGATCCTGCAACATATGCGCAATGGCCTGGGCGCTGCTGCAATGGCGATCCATGCGCAGGGCCAGGGTCTTGATACCGCGCATCAGCAAATGCGCATCATGGGGCGACAAGACTGCCCCGGTCAGGTCCTTCAAGCCTTGCAGACGGATCCGGTCAGCCAGGAGCTGGCTGGTGACCACCATGCCAGCGGTGATATCACTGTGCCCGCTCAGGTACTTGGTGGCCGAATGCACCACCACGTCGGCGCCCAGTTCCAGTGGACGCTGCAGATAGGGCGTGCAGTAGGTGTTGTCGATCACCACGAGCAGGTTGTCATGTGTGTGGGCAATCCGCGCTACGGCAGGGATGTCCACCAGTTGCATATTCGGATTGGCCGGCGTCTCGAAGTAGATCATGCGGGTTGCAGGGCTGATCGCGGCTTGCAGTTCGGCCGGGTTGGCCATGTCCACATGTTTGACTACCACCCCGAATTCACCGATGCCGTGGTGCAGCAGGGCAAAGGTGCAGCCATACAAGGTGCGGTTGACGATGATTTCATCGCCGGGCCGCAGCAGGGTCCAGAATGTTGCGGCGATCGCGCCCATGCCGGAACTGAACGCCACACCCGCTTCGCCGTTTTCCAGCGCCGCCATGCGTGCTTCCAGCAGGGCCAGGGTGGGGTTGGAAATGCGGGTGTAAAAATGCCCGTGCTCTTCACCGGAAAAACAGCCTGCGCCGTATTCGGCCGTGGCAAAGGCAAAGGTTGAGGTCATATAAACAGGGGGGATTACCGCGCCGTTGTGTTCCAGCGGGTTATAACCGTAGTGGATGGCGCGAGTAGAAAAGCCGAAGTTGTTGTTCTTATCGTTCATGGTGAACTCTCCGATATTTCCTACAATGCTATGCTTTAAATGAACGTGGAAAATTCCAAATTTACCTGTAAATACACCACTTACCAGAACAAAAAACCGCCACGCTGACCGCTAGGGGCAAAACATGCCAAACGCTCTGGACAGAACCGATAAAGCCTTGCTTTGCGCACTGCAGGGCAATGCCCGACTTACCGTTGCAGAGTTGGCCGAGAGTGTCTCACTGACCACCTCGCCGTGTTGGCGACGGGTCAAAATGCTGGAAGAGAGCGGGATCATTACGGGCTATCAGGCGGTTCTTTCGCCAAAGGAACTGGGATACGGGGTCACGGCGTTTGTCAGCATCATGATGGCCTCTCACTCGCAAGAACTGGCCAGAAGCTTTGAACAACGGTTATTGGAAATTCCCGAAATCGTCGCGTGTCACAACGTGTCGGGTCGTTACGACTTTTTATTGGAAGTCGTGGCCAGGGATCTCGAATCCTTTGGCGAATTTGCCCGTGAAGTCCTGCAGACATTGCCCGCGGTCAAAGAGATTTACTCGAGTTTTTCGTATAAGTCGGTCAAGCCAAGGCGAGAGGTGCCTGTTGAAGGTTGAGTGCATCAAGGGTGCATTCAAGTCTTATCTGTAAAATAACTTTTCGATGAGTTGTAAGTGTTTTCTTTGAGTAGAGTAGTTCTGGCCTGATTACTCTTTTGGTGACGGCAGATGCGTGTTTTAAGTGCTTGGCTTTTACTTTTAATTACATTGATTAAGAGTAAATCCCCATGTTGAACCGCGAAGTAATGCTCCAGCTGTTCCCCAAAAGTACGGCCTGCGTCGATCTGTATTTGCCCCTTGTGCAGGCCGTTAGCCGTCAAGTGTTGATCAATACCCCCCGACGCCTTGCTGCATTTCTAGCTCAGGTAGGCCATGAAAGTGCAGGGTTCACGGTACTTGTCGAAAACCTTAATTACAGTGCAGGTGGCCTCGCGGCCACCTGGGGCTCCCGCTTTGCGCAGAAGGATGGCGAAGGTCAATACATTACCGTAACGGACGGCAATCGCTCCCGGCGCGTACCCAATGCTGACGCGCTTATGCTTCAGCGCCGGCCGCAGGCGATTGCAAACCGGGTCTACAGCAACCGCCTGGGCAATGGCTCAGAGGCGTCGGGGGAAGGCTGGTTATATCGGGGCAGGGGATTGATTCAAGTCACCGGTAAAACCAACTACTGCCAGTGCAGCCAGGGGTTGTTCGGGGATGAGCGCTTGCTCACCAGCCCGCAACTGCTGCAAGAGTGGCAATGGGCAGTGGCGTCGGCGGGCTGGTACTGGAACTCGCGCAGTATAAATACCCTGGCAGACGGGGAGGATTTCGAACGCGTGACAAGGGCTATCAATGGTGGTCTCAATGGTCACGCCCAGCGTGCGGCGCTATACCGCAAGGCACTGGTTTTATTGCACGCCTGAGCGGTTCAATCAGGCCATAATGCCCGCGCAGTTTGTTCGCAGCCATCAGGAGCCATAGATCAGTGATGTTCGAGATAAAGCCGATTAACCCCGAGACATATCGTCAGCAAACTCGCCGCAGTACGCTGTATATCGCGTTGACGTTTGTCTTGCTGGCGCTGCTGTTGTCAGGTGTGCTGGTCATGGTTTTGGGTGTCGCCGGTGGCGACAATTTTCGCCTGAATCTGGCCGGGGTCATTGTTGCCCTGATCACGACCTTCCTGCTGGTGCGCTACGTGTTCTGGTCTCAACCCTGGATGGCGCCCGCAGTCTACGGCTGGCAACTCAAGCGTAGCCTGATGAAGGTCACCAATGTCATGCATCACGTAACGGCGGGAGTCATGGCGGGGGATGTGGCGGCGATGAAGCTGCTGCGCTTCTATCATCTGGGCGTGACCCAGATGTACCAGCTGGACGCCAATTCCAGCGCGTTAAGCCAAATGGTTCGCGAGATCGATTTGCACAAGGCACGTCTTGAAGCACTGGGCATCGACACCGGGCAGACCCGGCTCGATCCGCAGTGGATTGATGCGGTGAAAAAATTTGCGCCGCTGAAGTAATGCTGCTCACCAGACCTGCTGTGTTTGTGTGGGAGCGAGCCTGCTCGCGAAGTTCGTAAGTGATAGCCTGTTTTTACGGGATAATTGCGACGATCTGGAGCTCTTCGCGAGCAGGCTCGCTCCCACCGTTGGGGCATGCGAGCCTTATGGGTGGGGTTCAGCTTACGACGCGATAGCACGGCTCATAGGCCGCACCGCCTGGCAGTTTCATACGATGCTGCTCAACAAATGCCTGCAGCAGTTTGTCCAGAGGTTTCATCACGGCAGCGTCACCGTGGATCTCGTAAGGCCCGTATTGCTCGATCAGATGGATGCCTTTCTCTTTTACGTTACCCGACACAATCCCGGAGAAGGCCTGACGCAGGTTGATGGCCAATTCATGTGCTGGCATGTCGCTGCGCAGTTTCAGGCTGGCCATGTTGGCGTGGGTCGGGTCGAACGGGCGCTGAAAGCCTTCGTCGATTTTCAGTAACCAGTTGAAGTGGAAAGCGTCGTTGCGCTCGCGGCGGAATTGTTTAACCGCCTTGAGCCCGGCGGTCATATGACGGGCCACTTCGGCCGGGTTGTCGATGATGATCTGATACTGCTGTTGCGCTTCTTCACCCAGGGTAGCGCCGACAAACTCATGCAGTTGCTGCAGATAGGGTTCGGCTTCCTTGGGGCCGGTCAGGACAACCGGGAACGGCACATCTTTGTTCTCCGGGTGCATCAGAATGCCCAGCAGGTACAGGAATTCTTCTGCCGTGCCAGCACCGCCCGGGAAGATAATCACCCCGTGACCGACCCGCACAAAGGCCTCAAGACGCTTTTCGATATCCGGCAGAATGACCAGTTCATTGACGATGGGATTCGGCGCTTCGGCAGCAATGATGCCCGGCTCGGTCAGGCCCAGATAGCGGCCCCCGGTCAGACGCTGTTTGGCGTGGGAAATGGTCGCGCCCTTCATTGGCCCTTTCATCACACCGGGACCGCAGCCGGTACAGATATCCAGGCTGCGCAGGCCCAGTTCGTGGCCGACCTTTTTGGTGTATTTGTACTCTTCGGTATTGATGGAGTGGCCACCCCAGCACACCACGATTTTCGGTTCGATGCCCGGGCGCAACGTGCGGGCATTGCGCAGCAGATGGAACACGTAGTCGGTGATGCCCGCCGAGCTGCTCAGGTCAATGCGTGGGCTGTCCAGGCCGCTCTGGGTATAGACGATGTCGCGCAGGGCGCTGAAGAGCATTTCACGGGTACTGGCGATCATTTCGCCATCCACAAATGCATCGGCAGGGGCGTTGAGCAGTTCAAGCCGCACGCCGCGGTCTTGCTGGTGAATCCGCACCTCGAAGTCCTGATAGGCCTCAAGGATGGTCTTGGCGTTATCGACGTGAGCGCCGGTGTTGAGGATAGCCAGTACGCACTGGCGGAAAAGCGTGTAACTGGTGCCTGAGCCAACCTCGCTCAGCTGTTGTACTTCACGTTGGGAAAGTGTTTCCAGGCTGCCTTTCGGGCTGACCGAGGCGTTGATGACTTGTCTTTGGACCATTGCGAGCTTCCTTGAGCGGGGTCGAAAAATTGCTTGGCGCAGCTTTTGAATTCATGTCATCAGTGCGAGCGAGGCGTCCCGACTCTTGCGTCTTTGGATTGCATTTCTGTAAGCATAGTAGCCTTGGTCCTGTAATTAAAAGAGCCGCAGTTAACTCCAGTTACAGTACCAGCAGTGAGCACGGCAGCGATAAGGTAACCTCGCAAGTCACTGAAACAGAAAATGGACGGGCAGATGATCATCACCACCACACACAGCATTGACGGCAGAAAAGCCACTGAATACCTGGGGATTGTCAGTGCCGAATCGGTTCACGGCATCAATGTGGTACGAGATTTTTTTACCGGAGTACGCGACTTTTTTGGTGGACGCTCTCAGACGCTGGAGCGAGCACTGAAAGAAGCGCGAGCAGAGATCACGGACGAGATTCGAGACAGGGCCAAAGCCATGGGAGCGGATGCGATTATGGGGCTGGGGTTTGAAATCAGCATGCCGTCAGGGCGTGGCGGCATGCTGGTGGTGTTTGCCACGGGCACGGCTGTGCGCTTGAACTGAGGCACCAGGATTCGACCGCACAGGGCGGTCGAATGGGCTTTACGAATTAAACCGTTTTCGCCAAAGGTACGCCTGCAGTGGTTTTGGACAGCGCGTCCTGCAGTTTTTGCTCTTGTTCCGGGGACAGGGAGGTACGCAGGACCTTGCCCTTGAAGTCCGAGTCTTCCAGTTCCTTCAGCACTTTTTCCGGCTGGAATTTGCGCAGCAGAACGAACAGGGCCGAGGAATCATTCGGAATGGTCTCGCTCAATGACTTGATGAAATCATCATCGATCCCGTAATCGCTCAATGAGCCCGACAAAGCGCCGGTACCGGCACCCAGTGCGCCGCCGATGGCAAAGCCTGCCAGCGGGTTGAGAAACAGCAGCCCGACCAGTGCGCCCCACAGGCCACCGGTGACCAGGCCTGAAGTAGCCCCGATCGCTGTCAGGTTAACGCTTTGCTTGATATGGATCTTGCCTTCGGCATTACGCACCACAATCACCGCATCTTCCAGCTCGACCAGATGCTCTTTGCTCAGTGAAACCATCTTGGTGAGGGCACGATCTGCTTTTTCGGTGTCTGAAAATCCCACTACGATTAAATCGGACATGTCTTTCATTCCTTGACGGTACAGGTCCAGCCCGGCGAAGGGCTGAAGGGTGGAGGGGTTTCTCAAGGCGGCACAATGCAAACACCCTGGCGCGCAGTGGTTCAGCTTTCTGGAGCCTGCTGCGAGGAATGAGCGTGGTCGCTAACCTTGAAACGGTCAAGTCGACGAGACATATCTCTTGATAAAGAGAGGGGTGCGGCAAGGGGATAATGCCGTGGCAGGTGCAGTGTGCAAATGATTTGAGGAGGGCTGGCTGAGCAGCCCTGACCTCAAGCCTTGGGCTGATACCTCACAGGCTTATGGCTGTTCGTTCTTTTCAGGTGCATTCAGGCCGGCCTGGATACGTTGGTAAATTTCTTCACGGTGAACGGCTACATCCTTCGGCGCATTGATGCCGATTCTGACCTGTTGTCCGCTGACACCTAAAATAGTGATCGTAATATCGTCACCGATGTTTATGCTTTCACCAACTTTGCGGGTGAGTATCAGCATTTTTTTCTCCTTGATGGCTTTGTAAGGCACGTCTCTGAGACGGTGCGGCTTCGGTCATGACTACAGAATACTGCTAAGTACGTATTATTGCGCCGCTCATTACAGACGACATGGCCAGAGGTTTAATTCCCTTTACGGGGAAAATTCTCGCGCATAAGCCTTAAATTGGGGCACTTTGGATTTGTTCAAGGAGAGCAAGGCCGCTGCCCCAGTGATAAAATCTACCCATTCAAACAGACAGGGGAAACGCAGTGCGTATAGTCATCGTGATGACAGCAATATTGGCCTTGACGGCTTGCGGTCAGGAGTCTAACGATAAAATCCAGCGGGCTAAAGCAGCTTCTGAAGCAACGATGGCCCAGGCCCCTGTTGCTCACTGGGCTTTGGAGATCACTGAAGGCCAGAGAGCGACCATTCCGGACACGACCGGCAGGCTTCTTGACAACGGTTTTACTCCTTACATTTACGAGAGTGGCGGGGTTCAGCACTTCCTGATCGGACCATTCACCACCCAGGCTCAAGCGCTTGAGGCCCAGCAAAAGATGAAACTCAAGCCCAAGCTGGACGGTATTGAAACCAACGTGATCGAACTGCCCGCCGCGAAATAGTCTGATACAGCGTCGGGTACCCGCCTGAGCTTAGCTGCCGCTGGCGTTATTCGACGCTTTGTGCAGGAAATATTTGTTCACTCGGCGCACATCAGAGCAACACGACGGCAAGGGCCATCGCCATGAGCAATCACAAGATCGAAATTCGACGCAGCAATGTCGAAAAAATCCTTCTGGGGGCTGAAAAGGTTTTTGCCGAAAAAGGCTTTGCCGGTACGGCGATGGCGGACATTGCGGCGCAAGTCCAGTTGCCACGTTCCAACCTGCATTACTACTTCAGCACCAAGACGGATCTTTACAGCGCGGTATTGCTGGGGTTGCTGGAAGTGTGGAAACAGGATGCGCTTTGTTTCGAGACCTACGACGATCCTCGTCTGGTATTGAGCAGTTACATTCGTGCCAAAATGCACCACTCACGTACCCGGCCCCATGGCTCCAAAGTCTGGGCCAATGAAATGATCCATGGCGCCCCGACCCTGGGTCTTGCACTTGATGCCAGTTTGTATGACTGGGCCAAGATCAAGGAGGCGAAAATTCGCCAATGGGTGCAAGACAAGCGAATCCTGCCTGTTGAGCCGTCCAGCCTGCTGTATATGATCTGGGCATCAACCCAGCATTACGCTGACTTTGACCATCAAGTGATGATCATCAACGATCACCAGCCGTTGTCCGATATCCAGTTTGAACGTGCGGTGCAGACCGTCACCAGCGTGATCCTGCGCGGGATCGGGCTGGAGCCGTAAGCAACCCTGCTTATCGATCGTGTGGGAGCGGGCTTGCTCGCGATGGCATCACCCCGGTGTACCTGACACACCGCATTGCCTGCATCGCGAGCAAGCCCGCTCCCACAGGATTGATTTACGAAGCCACGCAGTACGGGTTACGTGGGTCGTGGTTCCAGTCCAGAAATGGCAGGCCATTGTTGTGTGGCACCATCTCGATACAGTCCTGCACCGGGCAGGTTATCTGGCACAGGTTGCAACCCACACATTCATCGTCGATCACTTCATACCGATGTGTGCCGTCGGCCTGCTTCAAGCTGGCGATGGCCTGGTGCGAAGTATCTTCGCAGGCAATATGGCAGCGCCCGCAACCAATACAGGCGTCCTGATCGATCCTGGCGATAACCTGATAATTGATATCCAGATATTTCCAGTCAGTAGTATTGGCCACTGCACGGCCGGAAAAGTCCTCCAGGCTGGTATAGCCTTGACTGTCCATCCAACGCGACAAACCGTCTTTCATTTCTTCAATAATTCGAAATCCGTGAAGCATCGCTGCGGTGCATACCTGTACCGAGCCACAGCCCAGGGCAATAAACTCTGCAGCATCACGCCAACTGCCAATGCCGCCTATCCCACTGATAGGCAAGCCTTTGGTCAGCGGGTCGCGGGCAATTTCCGCCACCATATTCAGGGCTATCGGCTTGACTGCCGAACCGCAATAGCCGCCGTGGGTGCTCTGGCTGCCCACTACGGGTAGCGCCACCATGCGTTCAAGGTCGACACTGGTGATCGAGTTGATGGTGTTGATCAATGACACCGCATCGGCGCCGCCACGATGGGCCGCCCGGGCGCTAAGTCGCACATCGGTGATATTGGGCGTCAGTTTGACGATCACCGGCAATGAACAGTAGGTCTTGCACCAGCGTGTGACCATTTCCACGTACTCGGGCACCTGGCCCACGGCCGCGCCCATGCCGCGCTCCGGCATGCCGTGGGGGCATCCGAAATTCAGCTCGATGCCATCGGCACCGGTGGCCTCCACCAGTGGCAGGATGTATTTCCAGGACTCTTCTTCGCAGGGCACCATCAGCGACACGATAAGGGCCCGATCCGGCCAGTCCTTCTTGACCTGGGTGATCTCGCGCAAGTTGATTTCAAGGGAGCGATCGGTGATCAGCTCGATATTGTTGATGCCCATGACTTCGCGGTTGGGGCCGTAGTGTGCCGAGTAACGCGAGGACACGTTAACCGCGGCCGGGTCCTCACCCAGGGTTTTCCAGACCACGCCACCCCAGCCTGCCTCGTAGGCTCGTACCACGTTGTAGGCTTTGTCGGTAGGTGGCGCAGACGCCAGCCAGAACGGGTTGGGGGCCTTGATACCGGCGAAAACAATCGAGAGATCGGCCATTTATGCAGCCTCCTGATCAAGCATGAGTTGGGCATGCATGGCTTCTGCGGCCAGCTTGCCGTGTTGCACGGCCTGTACGGTCAGGTCTTGCCCCAGAGAGGTGCAATCGCCTCCGGCATACACACCGGGAATATTGGTGCGCAGGTGTTCGTCTACTTCGATGCGATCGCCCGCGCGCTTGAGTGTTTGCGCCAGCGGATCGCTCAGGGCTGCATCATCAAAGGCCTGGCCTATGGCCTTGAACACCGCGTCTGCGGCCAGCTCGAAGGTTTCACCGGTGGTCACCAGGCGCCCGTCTTCCAGGCGTGTGCGGGCAAAGCGCATGCCGCGCACCTTGCCGGTGTTGTCCAGCAACACGTCCTGTGGCTGTGCCCAGGTCATTAGTCGCACCTGATTGGCCTTGGCAATGTCCTGCTCGTGCCCGGTGGCGCCCATGTCCTGCAGCCCGCGGCGATACACCAGATTCACTTCGCGAGCGCCAAGACGGGCCATTTGCACGCCCATATCGATCGCGGTGTTGCCAGCGCCCAGCACAATGCAGCGCTCGGCCAGGGGTAACCGGGTCAGGTCGTCGCTTTGGCGCAACTCGCGGATGTAGTCGGTGGCAGCCAGCAGCCCCGGAGCATTTTCATGGGGCAAACCCAGCTGGCGACTGGCAGCCAGACCCAGCCCGAGAAATACCGCATCGAATTGCCGGTGCAGTTCGCTCAGGCTCAGGTTGTCGCCCAAGCGCTGGCCGTGGCGCACTTCAATGCCGCCAACCTGCAGGACGAAATCCACTTCGCGCTGGGCAAAATCGTCCACCAACTTGTATTTGGCAATCCCGTACTCGTTAAGCCCGCCGGATTTCTCCCGCGCTTCGAAAATCACCACCTCATGCCCGTGCAGTGCCAGGCGATGGGCGCAAGCCAGCCCCGCAGGTCCGGCGCCGACCACCGCGATGCGTTTGCCGGTGGGCGCGGCACGCTTGAACGGATGCTCGCTGAACTGTGCATGATCGACCGCATAGCGCTGTAACAAACCGATCAGTACAGGCGCGCATTCCTGGCTGTTGTTGCGCACGCAGGCTTGCTCGCACAGTACTTCGGTAGGGCACACCCGGGCACAACTGCCGCCGAGGATATTGGCCGAAAGAATTTTCTGTGCTGCGCCCTGGATGTTTTCCTGTTGGATATTGCGAATAAACGACGGGATATCTATATCGCTGGGGCAGGCATTGACGCAGGGGGCGTCGTAGCAATACAGGCAACGTGAGCTTTCCAACACGGCCTGGCGAGCATTGAGGGGCGGCGCCAGATCGGTAAAGTGGCTGGCCAGCACCTGCGCAGATTCATGGGGGTGGGGTAAATGGTTCAAGGACTTGATCACGGTGCTTACCTCAGGGGTGAGGAGATCTTTGTGCCTCTGTCGGGCAGTGTTTTTATGCTCAGCGTTTAACAGCCACCGGTTGCTGATGCTCGGCGCGCTTTTTCAGCAAGTCGAACACCGCAGGGTAGGCCGGGCGTTCGATATAGCGACCGGCTCCGCGTTCGGCCCGCAGGTCACCGTCAACCCACACCAGGCGACCCTGACTGATGGTATGACTAGGCACACCGCGTACGGTCTTGCCTTCAAAGATGTTGAAGTCGACATTTTGATGGTGGGTTTTGGCGGAAATGGTGCGGGTGCCCTGAGGGTCCCACAGCACCAGGTCGGCATCGGCACCGACCCGGATCGTGCCTTTGCGCGGGTAGATATTGAAGATCTTCGCGGTGTTGGTGGAGGTCAGCGCTACAAACTCCTGCATCGACAGGCGCCCGGTATTCACGCCTTCATCCCACAGCAGCGCCATGCGGTCTTCGATGCCCGCCGTGCCGTTGGGGATCTTGCTGAAATCGTCACGCCCGGCGGCCTTTTGTTCGGCGCAAAAGCAGCAGTGGTCGGTGGCGGTAGTGTGCAGGTTGCCCGATTGCAGGCCGTGCCACAGTGCCTCCTGATGCCCGCGAGGGCGGAAGGGCGGGCTCATCACGTAGCCTGCTGCCGTTTGCCAGTCGGGATGCTGGTACACGCTGTCATCCAGCAGCAAATGCCCGGCCAGTACTTCGCCATATACCGGTTGGCCCTGACTGCGGGCGTAGGTGATTTCGTCGAGTGCTTCACGGGTCGAAACATGCACCAGGTACAACGGCGTACCGAGGGTCTGAGCGATGCGGATCGCCCGGCTGGCCGCTTCGCCTTCCACCTGGGAGGGACGTGACAGCGGATGGGCTTCCGGCCCCGTCATGCCCTGGGCCATAAGTTTGCGTTGCAGGTGGTACACCAGTTCGCCATTTTCGGCATGCACGGTCGGGACCGCACCCAGCTCCAGGCAACGCTCGAAGCTGGCCACCAGGGTGTCGTCTGCGGCCATGATCGCGTTCTTGTAGGCCATGAAATGCTTGAAGCTGTTGATGCCGTGATGGCTGACCAATTCGGCCATTTCTTCACGTACCTGCTCGCTCCACCAAGTGATTGCGACATGAAAGCCATAGTCTGCTGCCGACTTTTCGGCCCAGCCCCGCCACTGATGAAAAGCCTCAAGCAGGGACTGCTGCGGGTTGGGAATGACAAAGTCGATAATCGATGTTGTACCGCCTGCCAGACCGGCCGCGGTGCCACTGAAAAAGTCTTCGCTGGCGACGGTGCCCATAAACGGCAATTGCATATGTGTGTGGGGGTCGATACCACCGGGCATCAGATATTGGCCGCGACCATCGACAACTTCGCAGCCTGGGGGAACATCAAGATCAGTGCCAATCGCGCGGACCAGACCGTCAGCGCAATATACATCCGCACAATAACTTTCATCATGGGTCACAAGCGTAGCGCCACGGATTAACAGCGACATACGGAGTTCCTCGCAGGCTGACCGGCTAGAGCCGGTTCTAACTGTTGTTATTGAAATTTAGTGGGAAGTTTGCATTCCTGCCACTGGTGACAGGAATAAAATCTAGTGGGTTGTTGAAGAATGATCAAACTTTATTTTTAAAGGGGTTAGATATGTATAACTATATGATTTTTAAAGTTAATTATTTTAAATCACCAAAATGATGCACGGCCTCACCATTTTGACGCACTTGACAGGATTCAAATATAAGCGAACTTTCTTATGCGAAATCAGGTGCTTGAGCTTGCGGATGAAGGGAGGTGAGTCGATTAAGTTAATAAGCACGCACCGAAGTGTTTCGTTTGGCGATATAAAAAAACTGATAAAGGCCTTTAACGGGAATGAGAGTCATTTGGCTGGTGTTTAAAACGGTTTTAAAAGCAGCGTGTTGCCAGTCATGCAGGACGGTTTGAGCAGGCGAGGGAAGTAACACGGCACAGTTCTTGATTGTTGCTGCCATGACCGGGCGGGATAGGCAAGTAAGTGTCCAGGCAAGGGAGCGCTTTGTGTCCATACGCAGCGCCAGGCAGTTCAACCAGGAGCAGCACAACAAGAGAGTGATCGACTATGCAACCGAGCAGATCAAAAGTCACCGAACGTAACGGTTTGTACGAACTGGATGCCGGGCCTGAAGTCCTCGATAGCCCCCGGTACAACCACGATATCGCCCCCACCAAAGTTCATGAGCGCACCTGGAACAAGTGGCATATCACTGCCTTGTGGGTCGGCATGTCCATTTGCGTACCCACCTATACCCTGGGCGGGGTTCTGACAGCCTATTTCGGGCTTTCAGTGGGTGAGGCACTGCTGGCGATTCTGCTGGCAAATATCGTGGTATTGATCCCTCTGACTCTCAATGCCTTTGCGGGCACCAAATACGGCATTCCCTTTCCTGTTTTGCTGCGTTCTTCCTTCGGCATTATCGGCTCCAACGTACCGTGTCTGATCCGTGCTCTGGTGGCCTGCGGCTGGTTCGGGATCCAGACACTGTTCGGCGGTCTGGCCATTCACCTGTTTCTGGGCTCGGTGTTCGAGGGCTGGAAAAGCCTGGGGGGTACGGGTGAAGTGATCGGCTTCATGATTTTCTGGGCGCTCAACCTGTGGGTGGTATTGCGCGGTGCCGAGTCGATCAAGTGGCTGGAAACCCTGTCTGCACCCTTGCTGGTACTGGTCGGTCTGGGCCTGCTGGTGTGGGCTCTGCCCAATGTGTCGATGAGTGAACTGCTGGCCCAGCCGCCCAAGCGCCCGGAAGGTGCCAGTGTGTACGGCTACTTCTTTGCCGGCCTGACTGCAATGGTGGGTTTCTGGGCCACCTTGTCCCTGAATATTCCGGACTTCAGCCGATACGCAAAAAGCCAGAAAGACCAGATCCTGGGGCAGATTTTTGGCCTGCCGCTGACCATGTTCCTGTTCGCCGCTCTGGGCGTGGTGATGACGGCAGCGTCCGAAAAACTGGTAGGCGTTACCGTATCCGACCCGGTCAGCCTGATCGGCCATATCCAGAGCCCGGGCTGGGTGGCATTGGCCATGGCGCTGATCATCATCGCCACGCTGTCGACCAATACGGCGGCCAATATTGTGTCGCCCACCAATGACTTCCAGAACATCGCTCCCAAGTTGATCAACCGCACCACGGCAGTGATCTTGACCGGCCTGGTGGGCTTGGCGCTGATGGCTCATGAATTGCTGAAGAAACTCGGCCTGCTGGTCTCGGATGTGAGCCTGGAAACCGTGTACTCCAACTGGTTGCTGGGTTACTCCAGCCTGCTTGGGCCGATTGCCGGGATCATGGTTGTCGACTATTTCGTTATCCGTCAGCAAAAACTCGACCTTGCCGGGCTGTACCGTGACGGGGTGTACCCGGCCTGGAACTGGAAGGGATTTATCGCTTTTGGTGTACCTGTGGCGCTGACGTTGCTGTCGTTGGGCAGCAGTGCCTTCAGCTGGTTCTATGACTTCGGCTGGTTTACCGGGTCGTTGCTCGGGGCCGTGATTTATTACGGGTTGTATCGCCTGAACAGTCAGCAAGCAGAAACCGTCAAAGGCACGGTTTGAAGCGCCTTCCTATAAAAACTGCCTGAGGAAACTATCATGAACGCCGCACACGACCTTCAGCAGCACCGCGCGCCATTAATCAACGGCGAGCGCCTGTGGGCCTCGTTAATGGAACTGGCCCAGCTGGGTGCCACGGTAAAGGGCGGTGTATGCCGCCTGGCCCTGACCGACCTGGACCGCCAGGCCCGGGATATTTTTGTACGCTGGTGTGAGGACGCCGGTTGCACCGTCAGCGTGGACGCCGTGGGCAATATCTTTGCCCGCCGCCCGGGGCGTAATCCGGATTTGCCGCCGGTGATGACCGGCAGCCATATCGACACCCAGCCCACCGGCGGCAAGTTCGACGGCTGCTTTGGCGTACTGGCCGGGGTTGAAGTACTGCGCACCCTCAACGACCTCAATGTCGAGACCGACGCGCCGCTGGAAGTGGTGGTGTGGACCAATGAAGAAGGCTCACGCTTTGCGCCGTGCATGATGGGTTCCGGGGTTTTTGCAGACAAGTTTACCCTTGAAGAAACCCTGGCCAAAACCGATGCCCAGGGCGTGACCGTGGGTGAGGCCCTGAATGCAATTGGCTATGCTGGCAGCCGCCAGGTCAACGGCCACCCGGTGGGGGCCTACTTTGAAGCTCACATCGAACAGGGGCCGATTCTGGAGGACGAGCGCAAAACCATCGGCGTCGTACTTGGCGCCCTGGGGCAGAAATGGTTCGACCTCAACCTGCGCGGTGTAGAAGCCCATGCCGGGCCTACGCCCATGCACCTGCGCAAGGATGCATTGGTCGGGGCGGCGGCCGTGGTTGCCGCCGTCAACAAGGCAGCTCTTGGCCATCAACCCCACGCCTGCGGGACCGTGGGTTGCCTGCAAGCCTATCCGGGCTCGCGCAATGTTATCCCCGGTGAAGTGCGCATGACCCTGGACTTCCGGCATTTGCTGCCCGAGCGGCTGGACTCGATGATCGAGCAAGTGCGTGGGGTGATTGAAGCCACCTGCGAGGAGCATGGCCTGAGTTTCGAACTGACTCCCACAGCAGACTTTCCGTCGCTGTACTTCAACCCTGATTGCGTCAACGCCGTGCGGGATGCGGCCAATGAGTTGGGCTTGTCGAACATGGATATCGTCAGCGGGGCAGGGCACGATGCTATCTTCCTGGCCGAGTTGGGTCCGGCAGGGATGATATTTGTGCCCTGTGAAGGCGGCATCAGCCACAACGAAATCGAAAACGCCGATCCCAAGGATCTGGCAGCGGGATGCGCGGTATTGCTTAAGGCAATGTTGGCGGCGTCGAAAACCGTAGGTAGTCGTTGAGAAGCGTAGCGAGGCTGCGATGGGTTGCACTGCAACCCTGGGCTTTGTCCAAAAGCGAAGGGCCTGCGGCAGCGGCTACAGGTTTTGTGGTGACTGATCCGGCCCCTATCAACTTGATTGTGACGTGGCTGGGTAAATGTGTGCCTGATCAATCATTCGGAAGGTGTTTTCTGTACCGGGGCATTTGTGCAGCAATTGCGCAGCCTGGCGTCTTTTTTCGAGGTGGTGTTCTACGTCGAAAATGGTCAGTGAATTGCGCCTACCCGGGACGTAGTCAGTCAGCCGGGATCTATCTACAAGAGAAGAAATAAGACAGACGCCCCAACCTGTGGGAGCGGGCTTGCTCGCGATGCAAGCACTGCGTTCTGTCAGGCAAATCGCGGTGTTGCCATCGCGGGCAAGCCTGCTCCCACTGATGCGCAGGGCGTCAGCCCTGCCAACCACCCCCCAACGCCGTCAATAACCCTACGCTGGCCTGTAACTGTCGGGTGTGCAATGCCTGCACCTGGCGCTGGGCCTGCAGGGCGGCAGTCTGTGCGGTGACTACGTCCAGGTAACTCACCGCGCCGGCTTCATAGCTGTGAGTGGCGATTGCCCGGGTGTGTTCGGCGGCGTTGGCTGCAGCCTGTTCATCGAGGCTTTCCTGTTGCAGGTCTCGCAGCTGGGCGAGGTTGTCTTCAACTTCACGCACCGCGTGCAGCACCTGGCTACGGTAATGAGCTGATGCTTCTGCAAATTCGGCCCTGGCCTGGCGTTCCTGGCCATCGAGCCTGCCGCCGTCAAAAATCGGCAGGTTGACCAACGGCCCCAACGCCCAGAACCTGTTACCGGCAGACAGCAAATTGCCGCTACCCTGGGTTTGCCCGCCAAGCAGGCCGGTCAGGCTGAAGTCCGGGTACCAGGCGGCCTTGGCTACGCCGATCCCGGCATTGGCGGCGAAAACCCGGCGCTCGGCCGCGGCGATGTCG
This sequence comes from Pseudomonas sp. FSL R10-2964, assembly GCF_009600035.1. Lineage (NCBI taxonomy): Bacteria > Pseudomonadati > Pseudomonadota > Gammaproteobacteria > Pseudomonadales > Pseudomonadaceae > Pseudomonas > Pseudomonas sp. FSL R10-2964. The sequence continues at coordinate 56,445 of NZ_WIWH01000013.1, forward strand.
GGGCGCCGTTGCAGCAGGGTACTGGGCAGGGTGCGCGGTTGATCAGGCAGGTTTAGCGTTTGCGAGTTGGCCACCAGCTGAAAGTTGCTGGCAGGTTCGCCCACCAGTTCACCGATGGCGTGTTCGGTCAGGTTGCGTTGGGCGCGGACGTCATCCAGCTGCGCCTCGGCTTCGGCCAGTTGGCTTTGGGCACGGGTCAGGTCGAGTTCCGAGGCGATCTGCCCCTGATAGCGCGAGCGGGTCAGTTGCAGGGCCTGAGCGTAATCATCCAGCGAGCGGGTGAGGATTTGCTGCTGCGCATCCAGCCCGTCAAGTTGCACATACAGGCTGGCCAATTGGCGTTGCAGGCTCAAACGCGCGACGGCCAGGTCATCCGCCGAGGCCTGGGCTTGAGCATCGCCCGCCGCCACCTGATTGCGGATTTTGCCCCACAGGTCGAGGTCGAAATTCAACGCAAATCCCGCCGTATTGCTGTTGTAGACCGATGGCTGAGTACTGCCGCGCAATGGACGGTTGTCCGATTGACGCTGGCGCAACGGCTGGCCACTGGCGGTAATTTGTGGGAACAGCCCAGCGTGCAACTGGCTGGCATACGCCTGCGCCGCATCGAAGTGGGCCAGTGCCGCGGCCAGATCCGGATTGGCCTTGAGCAACTGCTGTTGCAGGCTGTTCAGGCGTTCATCCTGGTATACCCGCCACCACTGTGGTGAGAGCTGGTCGGCAGGTTGCGCGCTGTGCCACGGGCCGTCGCTGGTTTGCTCACGGTAGTGCTCGGGCAACTTGAGGTCGGGTGCCTTGTAGCCTGGTGCCAGTGAGCAACCCTGCAACGCCAGGGTCAGTAACAGGGCGCTGCGTTTAAGCCTTGGCTGCATGGGGGGCTCCTGCGTCGGCCAGCTTGACCGAGTCGCCTTCGCGCAAGGCGTCGGGCGGATTGTCGATGACGGTGTCGGTGGCCGTAAGGCCTTGATCGATCACCAGTCGTTCGCCCAGATCAAGGCCGATATGGATCGTTTGCAAATGCACATGCCGGGCCTTGTCGAGCACTGCCACCTGTGTGCCCTGGGCACGGAAAATCAGGGCGCTGGCCGGGATACTGACGCCATGGGTATCGGCCGGGATCGACAGCAGCGCCTCGGCATAGTCGCCGGGCATCAGCGCGTCACCAGGGTTGAGGGCGACGAACTGGGCCATCAGGGTGCCGGAGCGCTGGTCAATTGCTGTCGAGTTGCCGATCAGTTTTGCATTGAACATTTGCCCCGGATGTTCCGGCACACTGAGTTGTACCTGCATGCCGGGGCGGATCACGCTGGCGTAGTTCTGTGGCACTGGCACATACAGGCGCAGTTGGTGCGTGTCGGCAAGATCGAACAGCTCGGTATCGCTGTCGGTGTCGGCCTTGATCAACTGGCCGATATCGGTATTGCGCGCGGTGATGGTGCCGGCAAAAGGTGCGCGAATGGTCTTGTAGGCTTCCAGCGTCGACAGTCGTGCGTAATCCGCCTCAGCGGCTTGGGCATTGGCCTTGGCCTTGGCGGCGGCAGCATTGGACAGCTTTTCGTCAGCCTCCTGGCGCGACACCGAATGGCTTGCCAGCAGATTTTGCCAGCGTGTGGCCGTGGTGGCCGCGAGCCGGGCGTTGGCTTGCTCCTGGAGCATATGGGCGCGGGTCTGCGCCAGTTGCTGATCCAGATCCGGACTGTCGATAACCGCCAGGACCTGCCCGGCCTTGACCTTGCTGCCAATGTCGGTTTGCCAGCTTTGCAGGTAGCCGTTGACCCGGGCATGGATCGGCGCCTTGCTCCAGGCCTCCAGATGCGCGGGCAGGCGCAGGGTATCGCCATGGGCGTTCTGCAGGGGCTGGAATACGTTGACAATCGGCAGTGCGGCCGCTTCGGTCCATTGGCTCACCGCGTGCTCATGGCGACTGCGGGCGGCCAGCCCATTGGCGACCAGCAAGGCGGCCAGGGTCAGGCCACCGATGCCCAGGTATATCAAGCGCTTGCGCGAGGGTTTTTGATCAGACGACATGGGAAGTTTCTCCAGCAGCAGCTCGATTTTTTTCACGGCCGTGCACCAGGCTAAATACCACGGGCACGAACAGCAGGGTGGCAACGGTGGCTAGCATCAGACCGCCAATAACGGCGCGTCCCAGGGGGGCGTTCTGTTCTTCTGACAAGGCCAGCGGGAGCATGCCGATCATCATCGCCAGTGCAGTCATGCACACGGGTCTGAAACGTGTATAGCCCGCTTCCATTGCGGCCTTGAGAGCGTCGCCATGTTCGGCCAGGCGTTCGCGGCAGAAGCTCACCACCAGGATCGAGTTGGCGGTAGCCACCCCCATGCACAAAATAGCCCCGGTCAAGGCGGGCACCGACAGCGAGGTGCCACTGAGAAACAGCATCCACACAATCCCGGCCAGGGCCGCGGGCAGGGCAGTGATGATCACGAACGGATCGACCCAGGACTGGAAGTTGACCACGATCAGCAAGTAGATCAGCACCACCGCGCCGAGCAGGCCGAAGCTCAGACCGCTGAAGGCTTCATGCAGGGCATCGATCTGGCCGTGAAGGCTGATGATTGCGCCTTTGGGCCGCAGGTTGGCTGCGCCATCAATCACTTTTTGCACATCGGCCGCCACCGAGCCCAGATCGCGACCCTGAATATTGGCGTAGAGGTCCAGCGTCGGCTGAATGTTGTAGTGAGTGACCACGGCCGGGCTTTGCACACGGCTGATAGTCGCCAGCCCGCCCAGGATTTGTGACTGGCCGTTACTGCCGGTCACGGGCAGGGCTTCGAGGGCCGGCAGGCTGTCCAGACGATACTGCGGCGTTGCGGCTACCACACCATAAGACACACCGTTCTGCGGGTTGAGCCAGAAGGTCGGTGCCACCTGGGAGCTGCCCGCCAGGGAGGCCACCATGCTGTTGGTCACATCCCGTTCGGTAATCCCCAGGCCATTGGCGCGCAGGCGGTCCACCTTGACCTGCAGCGACGGGTAACCCACCGACTGCTGAATACGCAGGTCGGCAATTCCCGGTACATGTTGCAGGCGACGTTGCAGCTCCAGGGCATAGGCGCGGTTGGCCTCGTCGTCACGCCCGGAAATTTTCACGTCCAGCGGAGCCGGTGCTCCGAAATTGAGGATCTGGGTGCTGATATCTGCAGGCATAAAGGCAAACTGGCTGCCGGGGAAACTCTCCGGCAGGGCTTCTCGCAAGCGTTTTACATAGTCGGCCGTCGGGCTGTGGCCTTCTTTAAGGGTGACCTGAATATCACCGTCCTGCGGGCCGATTGTGCCACTGCTGCTGTAGGCCATATCGATGCCGCTAAGCGGAATGCCGATATTGTCGATCACTGTGTCCAGTTGCTCGGCGGGGATGATTTCTCGAATCCGTGACTCAATGCGATCGAAGTCCGCAGCGCTTTCTTCGATGCGAGTGCCCAGCGGCAAGCGCACATGCAAGGCCAGGGCACCGGCATCGGTGGCCGGGAAAAAGTCCTGGCCCAGGCTTGGCAGCAAGGCAAAGGAGGCCAGTACACAGGCCATAAAACCCAGCAGAAAGCGTTTGCGATTGGCCAGGGCCAGTTCCAGTACGGCGTAGTAAGCGTCCCGTACTGCCGAAAAACGGCGCTCGAATCCCGCCTGAAAGCTTAGCAGTGCACGCACTGGTGCCGAGTGCTGGCGGGTGTGCTGATCGCCCTCGTGATGGTTGATGTAGCCGTCTTCCGGGTGATGCCCTGAACCTTGTTCCGGCACATGTGGCTTAAGCAGAAACATCGCTAGGGTCGGCACCAGAGTGCGCGACAGAATAAAGGAACTGCCCATGGCGAAAATCACCGACAGCGCCATCGGCCGGAACAGATAGCCAGCAATGCCCTGCAACATGAACATCGGCACAAACACGATGCAAATACACAGCAGCGACACGAACGCCGGGCCGACAATCTGCTTGGCGCCGTCCAGGATCGCATCGCGCACCGACTTGCCTTGCTCGAGGTGCCAGTTAATGTTCTCGATGGTTACTGTGGCATCGTCCACCAGAATCCCCACGGCCAGCGCCAGCCCGCCAAGGGTCATGACGTTGAGCGTTTGCCCGCTCAGGGCCAGCAGGGCGATGGCCGACAGCACGGCGAGGGGGATCGACACGGCAATGATCAGGGTTGAACGCCAGCTGCCGAGGAACAGCAGAATCATCGCGCTGGTCAGCAGGGCGGCAATGATGCCTTCCTGAGCCACGCTGCCCACCGATTGCTTGACGAACACCGAAGCGTCGCCCAGCAACGAGGTTTTCAGCGACGGTGGCAGGGTTTCGTTGATACGCGGCAGCATTGCGCGAATGCCGTCGACGATCGACAGGGTGGAGATATTGCCGTTTTTCAGCGCCGGCATCAGCACCGCACGATGGCCGTCGACGCGCACGATATTGGTTTGCGGCGGCGAGCCGTCACGTACGTGGGCCACCTGGCCAATGGTGATCAGGGCGCCATTGACGGTCTTGATCGGCAGGTCATTGAGTTCGTCGATGGCCTTGGGGCTGTTGTTGAGCAACACCGTGTATTCATAGGTGCCAAGCTTGGCGGTGCCCACCGGGATGATCTGGTTTTGCGCTGCCAGGGCATTGCCCACATCCTGTGCGGACAGGCCTTTGGCAGCCAGTGCCTGGGGGTCAAGGTCGAGGGTGATCTGACGCTGCTTGCCACCCATCGGCGTCGGCATGGCCAGGCCCGGCAGGGCGCTCAGGGGCAGGCGGATATTGTTCTGCACCAGGTCGCGGATTTTGGCTTCCGAAAGTGTCGGGCTGGAGAACGCCAGTTGCAGGATCGGCACCGTGGACGCGCTGTAATTAAGGATTAGTGGCGGGGTAATCCCCGGCGGCATCTGCTTGAGCACGGTCTGTGACACGGCGGTCACTTGCGCGTTGGCGGTGCGAATATCGACGCCGGGCTGGAAGAAAATTTTCACGATGCCCATGCCGGGCAATGACTGCGACTCGATATGTTCGATGTCGTTGACCGTGGTACTCAGCGAGCGTTCGTAGGTGTAGATCACCCGGCCGGCCATGTCGGCAGGTGCCAGGCCGGTGTATTGCCAGACCACGGCGACTACCGGAATGCCAATATCAGGAAATACATCAGTAGGGGTCCGCACAGCGGCAAGTGGCCCGATGATGCAGATGAAAATGGCCAGCACGATAAACGTGTACGGCTTGTGCAGTGCGGTCTTTACCAGCCCGAGCATGCCAGAACCTCCGAGGAGTGGAATTGCAAACCTCGGCAGTCTCACCGCTCAAACCTAACGTTCAGCTTTCAGCAACGTGAAGGATCCTTTAGGAAAGGGCTGAAATTCCCTTCATTTTCATTCATTTGGCGCAAGGCGCGAGGCGCCGCAAGCTTGCGGCCTACTCTATTGTTTCGAGGCTCGACTGCGATGAACCTTAAACCGCTTCTGCTGATTCCGTCCCTGAGCCTGGTGCTGTTGCTGTCGGCTTGTGCAGGGCCCATGCCCAAGCAGGACCCGGGCGAAGCCTGGATCGGACTGAAAGAAGAGGGCAACAGTGACCTGATGGCCGAACGTGTAGACGGCAAAAGCATCAACGATGGCCGCTATTTTGAAGTCACGCCTGGTGCCCACCGGCTGGACGTGACCCTGTATGAAGGTGCCACGGGTGATGAAAACCAGGTGGATTGCCAGGGCAAGGTCAACTACAGCGGGTTTAAAGCGGGTGAGCATTACGAATTGATCGAATCGAGCCTGGGGCCTGAAGTGAGTGCACGCCTGGTGGATGGCCACGGCAAGGAAGTGGCCCACACGGCGGACTTCACCTGTATGCCGGGGTGAGATTGCGATCCCTGTAGATACGCTGTTGCCGGTCAACCCTCCCTGTGGGAGCGAGCCTGCTCGCTCCCACAGTTGAAATGTCCTTCAGACTTTGTAGCCACTGCCGAAGGAACGAGGGCATCAAGTGAACGATTTGACGATTTTGCCCAGGGTCTCCATGGCCTTTTCGCAGGCAGCGTCCCATGGGCTGCCGTAGTTCAGGCGGATGCAGTTTCTAAAACGTTGGGTAGCCGAGAAGATCGGCCCCGGCGCAATGCTGATACCTTGGGCCAACGCCATCTGAAATAGCTTGAGCGAGTCCATTTGCTCGGGCAGCTCCAGCCACAGAAAGTACCCTCCCGATGGCTGGCTGACCCGGGTTTGTGCCGGGAAATAACGCCCTATCGCTGCCAGCATCGCGCTTTGCTGCTCTTCCAGGGCATAGCGTAATTTACGCAGGTGGCGGTCATAGCCGCCATGTTGCAAATAGTCGGCAATCGCCGCCTGGGCCGGCATGGAGGCGCACAGCGAGGTCATCAGTTTAAGCCGCTCGATTTTCTGCGCGTAACGCCCCGCAGCCACCCAGCCAATGCGATAGCCCGGGGCCAGGCTTTTGGCAAACGAGCCGCAATGCATCACCAGCCCTTCGGTATCAAACGCCTTGGCCGGCTTGGGCGGGTGCTGACCGTAATACAGCTCGGCATACACATCGTCTTCGATCAACGGCACCTGATGGTCACTCAGCAACTTCACCAGTGCCTGTTTCTTGGCCTCTGGCATGGTCGCGCCAATCGGGTTCTGAAAGCTGGTCATGCACCACACGGCCTTGATCGGGTGGCGCTCAAGGGTTTGTGCCAGCACGCCGAGGTCGATGCCATCTCGCGGGTGCACCGGGATTTCCACGGCCTTGAGCTTGAGCCGTTCCAGCACTTGCAGGCAGGCGTAGAACGCCGGGGCTTCGATGGCCACCAGATCACCGGGTTCGGTGACGGCCTGCAGGCACAGATTGAGGGCCTCCAGCGCGCCATTGGTGATCAGCAGTTCCTCCATCGGCAGCATCAGCCCGCCGACCATATAGCGCAGGGCGATTTGCCGGCGTAATTGCGGGTTGCCGGGGGACATGTCGGTCACCACCATGCGCGGGTCCATTTCGCGGCTGGCGGTGGCCATCGAGCGGGCCAGGCGTTGCAAAGGGAACAGCATCGGGCTGGGGAAGGCCGAGCCAAAGGGTACGGTGTGCGGATCCTTGATCGAGTCCAGCACCGAAAACACCAGGGCGCTGACATCCACCTGGGTGGACTCGGTGACGTGGCTGCTGAACACTGGCTCGCAAAACGGACTGGGTGCATGGGTGTTGACGAAATAGCCTGAGCGCGGCTTGGCCCGGATCAAACCGCGACGCTCCAGCAAATAATAGGCTTGAAAAACCGTCGAGGGGCTGACGCCGTAGGTCTGGCTGGCATAGCGCACCGAAGGCACGCGCTGGCCGGGGCCGAGCACCCCGGAGCGAATCAGTTCGGCAATATCGTCGGCAAATTTTTCGTAGCGTTTCATGGAATAAGGCTCGGTCCGGCGTTGGGTTACTGGCGGGGCAATGGTGTGGGAGCGGGCTTGCTCGCGATGGCCTGACTGCGATTTGTCTGACACACCGCAGCGATCCTGTCGCGAGCAAGCCCGCTCCCACACAAAGTATTTGCAGCTTAACGGTTCAGCGGGGCAACAAAACGGCTTTTGGCCACACTGCGTACGCTCGGTTCATCAGTGTCAGTGACCACAAACTCGATGGTCTGCGAGCTGCTTTTCGGGCGCTCGGCCAGCAGGGCCACAGACACCGGTACGTCGACAATCTCGCCGGGGGCCAGGGTCAGTTCGGTTTTACCCTGCAACTGGAACGCCTCGCCGTCCTGCAACGAAACCCGGTAGTGCTGAGGCTCCTGGGTCTTGTTGATGATTTTCAGGCTGTAAATGTTCTCGATCTGGCCCTGGCTGTTTTCACGGAACAGGCCGCGGTCCTTGATCACATCCAGGGACACCATGGTGCGCATATTCAGCGCCATCACCAGCGCGCCGATCATCACCACCAGCACCACGGCATAGCCGATCAGCCGCGGGCGCAGCAGATGGGTCTTGCCGCCTTGCAATTCGTGCTCGGAGGTATAACGCACCAGGCCCGGAGCGTAACCCATTTTCTCCATCACCGAGTCGCAGGCATCGATACAGGCCGCGCAGCCGATGCACTCCATCTGCAAGCCATCGCGAATATCTATCCCGGTGGGGCATACCTGCACACACATATAGCAATCGATGCAATCACCCAACCCGGCCTGCTTGGGTTCGACCCCGCGTTTGCGCGGGCCGCGGTTTTCGCCGCGGGCCACATCATAGGAAATGGCCAGGGTGTCCTTGTCGAACATCACGCTCTGGAACCGTGCATACGGGCACATGTGCATGCACACTGCCTCGCGCAGCCAGCCGGCGCTGATATAGGTGGCGCCGGTGAAAAACAGCATCCAGAACAGGCTGATACCGGCGATCTCCAGGGTCAGCAGCTCTGTGGCCAGTGGCCGTACCGGGGTGAAATAACCGACAAAGGTCAGTGCCGTCATCACGCTGATGGCCAGCCACAACGAGTGCTTGGCCGTTCGGCGCAGGATCTTGTTCAGGCGCCAGGGCGCTGCTTGCAGCTTTATGCGCTGGTTTCTGTCACCTTCGGTGATCTTTTCGCACCACATAAACAGCCAGGTCCAGGTGCTCTGCGGGCAGGTGTAGCCACACCATACGCGCCCGGCAAATACCGTGATTGCAAACAGGCCAAAGGCGGCAATGATCAGCAGTGCCGAAAGCAGGATGAAATCCTGCGGCCAGAAGGTAGCGCCGAATATATGAAACTTGCTTTCAGACAAGTCCCACAGCACTGCCTGACGGCCGTCCCAGTTGAGCCATACGGTGCCAAAGAACAGTAAAAACAACAGGCCTGCTCCCACGATTCGCAGGGTGCGAAACAGGCCGGTGAAACTGCGGGTATGAATCAGGTTGTCGCTGGACTTGTTATTGGTTTTTGCGGCTCTTGGTCGGGGAGCCTCAAATGATTCAAGTATCTGGACGGGAATTTGTTCGCTCATGGTCTTTCGCTCATCAGCCTCCATCAGGCCCGAGCACTATGCCCAGCGAACTGTTTGCATAACAGACTCAGTTATTTGAATTAATAGCGGATCAGATGGCGCTTTCAGGCGGCCTGCGACAATCGGCTGCACCCGAGGTTCTGCCCCGGTTTTGCTGGCTTTGCACGCCTGTAACGCAGTTGGGTGGTACAGGGGGTGATCGGGGTCAAGAAAATCTGCGAATCACGGTCTGATGGGTTGTGATGACTTGTGCATGTCAGCCCCACATGCGGCCTTGATAAAGGCTTGATCGAGGGTGCTGGCCTGATAGTGATATTTGAACGCTTCACCGTCTTCAAAGTGTAGGAATTTCTGTTGGCTGATCATGTAAAAGCCTTGGCAGTTTTCGCTGATTTCATCGACATTGTGCGAGGACACAAGGATTGCCGCCCCGTCCTGTGCCGCACCGCGCAGGCATTGCCAGATATGAAAGCGAAATTCCGGATCTACCCCTGCAGTGGGTTCATCCAAAATGTAGAAATCAGCTGCGACCGACAGCAGTGAAACGGTGAAGAACCAGCGTTTTTCACCGTAACTGCACAGAGAGGATTTTTTGCTCCAGATCTCGTTGTAGCGGTCAAGGATTCGAGGGCTCCAACGGGCCAGCTTCTCTTGTATATGGCATTTGTTGATGGGGGCGGGCGAGCAGAGTAAGGCCGTCATTTTGAAAATGTCATACATGCGCAACGCGGGAGGTGTCATTAGCGTCTGAGATAAATAAAGTTGTTGAGTAAAAGGGTTTGTGATCTGGCCATTATCTGGTTTTTTTAAACCGCATAAAATATCAAAGAACGTGGTCTTGCCTGCACCATTAGGTCCTAGTAAACCAGTCATTGAGCCTGAGCAAACCTGCAGGCTAGCTTGGCTGAAAAGCGGTTTTTCTGGGTAGCGGAAATCAATGCAGTCTGCCTGTAAAATACTCATTAGTAGCGGCTCCATACTGGATTGATACGCAAGTACTTGCAGGCCAATAACAAGGCGATGATGAAGGTCGCAAAAATGCTGATAATGATTTTCCATAGCGGTTGTATGCCCTGTTGCATAATGCTTTTGCCAAGGCTTAGAGGGTTGAATAATTCAATTGGGAAATAGGTGGGTTCAGGAAGGGCAGCTTGTGCTACCCCGAGGGCAAGCATGATAAAAGATAAGATTGAAAAAACAGCGTTGGCCGTTTGGAAGTTGAGTGGTAGTGCGGTAATGAGCAGGCCGGGTGAGCAGAATAAAATAAAGCAACTATAAAATCGGATCATGAGTATTGAGGCTTCATAAGTGGAGTAACCCCCAAAAGGGAGCCGTGTCATCATGTAAAAAAACAAGCAGTACAAGCAGGCGATTGTGGAGTAAGCGATGAGTTGCGCTATCAGGAACACTGCTCTGGCGTGTGGCGTATAAATGAATGAACGGATGAAACCACTTTCTCGACGGCCAATGATATAAAAAGAAAATCCAAAGAACGCTACGCTTGAAGATATATAGGCATAAAACCATGCGGTGACAGCGCTGTAATCTTGATTGAAATTATCGTCTCCTTTCGAGTAGATCAGCAGATAGAAAACAGCACCGGGCGACAGTAATATCCAGAACAGTGCAGTCGGTTCCTTGAGCTGTTCCTTGATAAAAATCATAGCCAGTTGAAAGGCTCGAGATCCTGTATTCTTGTGCATGTGGTACCTGCTAAGGAAAGAGCATCTTTGTAGATTTAATACCTGCCTTGAAGTTTGTCAAAAATATGCACATCTTGTTTAAGATTGCTCCTACAGTAGTCGTATAGTTTTCCCTATAACTTATTAAGGCTTCCTGAAACCTTTGCGATGATCTTATTTCATTTGCGTGAGGGCTTTTATATGCTTCGCCTGAAAATATTAAAAAATTTCAAATGCTTGTGAATGTTTGTTTGTTTTTGGTAGGGCCTGTTTTAAAGAATACTTGTAAGCCCGCTCTGTAGTACGGGTATGACTTTTTTTCAAAAAAAGCGACGAGCGGCATGCTGTTTGAATGTGCGCTGCCATACCGCTCCTTGTTATTTGCCGTAATTAGAACTTTTCAGTCTTTACCTTTCGCGGCACTTGCTCACAGGGCGGGTCACCCATGGGTTGCGGGTCACGCTCGGGCGGCTCCTGTTGCGGTTGTGGCCCGGGAACGGGCGGCAAAGCTGGCTGGTCGATATTGGGGTCAGGGGTTTCAGGTGCAATGGGGATACTCATCACGATGACCTCTCGGTGGCGGGATGTAGAGGGCTGTCGGACGGTTGACCGTGTGATGGCAGGTTTGATTCCGCTCACGTGACCGACGGCGCACTGCGCTGCGCGTACCGCAATATTTGCATGGGTTTTGCATAAACCAAGGGTAATTAGCCCTCACGGGGTGCCCCACAAGAGCTAGTCTTGGTGGGACTGTGGATTCAGGACATAGGCCAAGTCGAAGACCGAAACGTATGCACAGGCATGCACAACCTTTACCAGACGGAGAGCAGCATGAGTTCGAGCATGGATACTGGTAAAGGTAAAGACTCGCTGTTACCCGCCCCTACGGACATCGACGCACTGACCAAAGCCGAACACCCCGATCCGTTTGCGGTGCTGGGGCCTCACGCCGATGCTGCAGGCGGGCAGTTTGTCCGGGCTTTTTTGCCCGGCGCGGTCAGTGTCAATGTACTCGCCAGGGATACCGGTGAAGTACTCGGGCGCCTTGATGACGCACAAGTCACCGGCCTTTTTGTCGGGCATTTCACACAGGCGCGGCCGTACTTGCTCCAGGTTGATTGGGGCAATGCCGTGCAAACCAGCGAAGATCCTTACAGTTTTGGTCCGTTGTTGGGTGAGATGGACTTGTACCTGTTTGCCGAAGGCAACCACCGTGATTTAAGCAGCTGCTTCGGGGCGCAATTGCTGGAGGTTGATGGCGTGCCGGGGGTGCGCTTTGCCGTGTGGGCGCCAAATGCGCGGCGGGTGTCTGTGGTAGGCGATTTCAATGGTTGGGATGGCCGTCGCCACCCCATGCGCCTGCGCCACGCCAACGGCGTGTGGGAGCTGTTTGTGCCGCGCCTGCAGGCGGGCGAGGCGTACAAATACGAAATCCTTGGCGCCCACGGCATCTTGCCGCTCAAGGCCGACCCTGTGGCGCTGGCCACTCAGTTGCCGCCTGATACGGCGTCGAAGGTGGCGTCACCCCTGGCCATCGACTGGCAGGATGGTGACTGGATGCAAGCCCGTGAGCAGCGTCAGCGCCGTGACGCACCGTTGTCAATTTACGAGTTACATGCAGGGTCATGGCAGTGCGAGACCGATGATGTTGGCGACATCGAGCGTCAGTACACCTGGCCCGAGCTGGCCGAGCGCCTGATCCCTTACGTGCAGCAACTGGGTTTCACCCATATCGAGCTGATGCCGATCATGGAACACCCGTTTGGAGGCTCCTGGGGCTATCAGCCTCTGTCACAATTTGCGCCGACGGCCCGCTATGGTTCGCCTGATGATTTTGCCGCGTTCGTCAATGCCTGTCATATGGCCGGTATCGGTGTGATTCTGGACTGGGTACCAGCGCATTTCCCCAACGATACCCATGGGCTGGCGCAGTTTGATGGCACGGCACTGTACGAATACGCCAACCCTCTTGAAGGTTTTCATCAGGACTGGAACACCCTGATTTACAACCTGGGCCGTACCGAAGTGCATGGTTTTATGCTTGCCTCGGCCTTGCACTGGCTCAAGCACTTTCATGTCGACGGGTTGCGGGTGGATGCGGTGGCGTCCATGTTGTACCGCGACTATTCGCGCAAGGCTGGTGAGTGGGTGCCCAACCGGCATGGCGGGCGGGAAAACCTCGAAGCGATAGAATTTTTGCGCCATCTCAATGATGTGGTTGCCTACGAGGTACCAGGCGCGCTGGTGATTGCCGAAGAGTCCACGGCCTGGCCCGGCGTCAGCGAGAGCACCGATCAGGGCGGGCTGGGGTTTTCCTACAAATGGAACATGGGCTGGATGCACGATTCGCTGCATTACATCCAGCAAGACCCGGTGTACCGCGCCCATCATCACAACGAACTGAGCTTTGGCCTGGTGTACGCCTGGACCGAGCGCTTTATCCTGCCGATCTCCCACGATGAAGTGGTGCACGGCAAACACTCGCTGATCGACAAGATGCCCGGTGATCGCTGGCAGAAATTCGCCAATCTGCGTGCTTACTTGAGTTTTATGTGGGCACATCCGGGTAAGAAACTGCTGTTTATGGGCTGCGAATTCGGCCAGTGGCGTGAATGGAATCATGATCAGCAACTGGACTGGTATTTACTGCAATACCCCGAGCACCGGGGGGTGCAAAAACTGGTTGGCGACTTGAATCGTTTGTACCGCGAGCAGCCAGCGCTGTATGAGCAGGATGATGTATCGCAGGGTTTCCAGTGGTTGATTGGCGATGACGCAGCCAACAGCGTTTATGCGTGGCTACGCTGGAGCAAGGACGGTTCGCCCTTGCTGGTGGTGACCAACTTTACCCCGGTACCGCGCGAAGGTTATCGGATCGGTGTGCCATTTGCCGGTACCTGGCAGGAGGTTATCAACAGTGATTCGGCGATCTATGCCGGTTCCGATTATGGCAACGGCGGCGGGGTGGTGACCCAGGAGGTAGCCAGCCATGGTCAGGGCGTATCGCTGGCCTTGAATCTGCCGCCGCTGGGGGTGCTGATATTGCGGCCGGTGACGGGGTAGAGCAACAGCGCCCTTACCCCAGGCCTCACCCTCGGGAGAGGGTTGGGGTGAGGGCAGGCGGGCACCTCGGTATTACAGATGCACCTCAACCGCCAACGGTAAATGATCGGATAAATGGCTCCACGGCTTATTGCCAAGGATCTCTGGATTGTGGCTGCGAGCATTGCGCAAGTAGATACGATCCAGACGCAGAAGTGGCCAGCGCGCGGGATAGCTCTTGGCCACTTGGCCGTGATGGCGCTCAAACACCTCATGCAGGTCGTCACGCTGGCGCAGGGCAGCATTGCCTTGCTGCTTCCAGTCGTTGAAGTCACCGGCAATGATCACCGGCTCATGGGGCGGCAAGGATTTGAGCAGTTGGTTGAGCAACACGATCTGCAGTTGGCGATGGCTTTCCAGCAGGCTCAAATGCACACAAATGGCATGCACATTGTCATGCCCCGGCACATCCAGCACACAGTGCAGCAAGCCGCGCCGCTCAGGCCCGGTGATCGACACATCGAGATTGCGCGAAGCCTTGATCGGGTACTTGGACAACAGGGCATTACCGTGATGACCGTCGGGGTAAACGGCATTTTGCCCGTAGGCAAAGTCGCTCCACATGCTGTCGGCGAGGAATTCGTACTGTGAGGTGGCAGGCCAGTCTTCATAACGTGAGGCGTGCTTGCCGTGCTCGCCGAGCACTTCCTGCAAAAACACCAGATCGGCACCGGTGCTGCGCACGGCTTCGCGCAGTTCGGGCAGGATGAAGCGGCGGTTGAAGGCGGTAAAGCCCTTGTGTGTATTGACCGTCAGCACCTTGATTCGATGCACGGCAGGTGCTGTTGCCGGGGTGGCAGATAAAAGTGTATTGCCGACAGCTTGTTCGGTAGGCATGGTCACTCCTCTGTCAGGGGCAGTTTCAAAGCGGCAAGTTACAGTCACAGCTTGCCGCTTTTTATGGGGGTGCACTTGATGTTTATCAATACATTCACGACACCTCGGTGTGTTGCAATTCAAACAGCACCAGCGAACGCCCGGTGACATTGTAGGGTTTGTTGAAGGGCAGATGCTGCGGGCCCTTGATGCTCGGGTCAGTGGTGTCGAGCCGGCATGACCAGCTGATGCCGTGGGGCACTTTGGGCAGGTTGAAGTTGACCGGGTCGTGGTTGGCATTGACCACGATCAGCAAGGTGGCATCAGCGCCGGCGCGCTGCACCCCGGATACCTGCGCCCGGCCATCGAGCAGCATGCCCATGCACCGGGCCTCGGCGTCCTGCCACTGTTCGGTGGTCATCTCGTTGCCATCGGCGGCCAGCCAGGTCACGTCCTTGTACTCGGGCGTGTCAACGGAGTGCCCCACCAGGAACAGGCCGCGCCGCAGGATGGGGTACTGCATGCGTAACTTGATCAGGCGTTTGACAAAGGCCAGCAGGGATTTGCCGGTCTTGTCCAGTTCCCAGTTGATCCAGCCGATTTCGCTGTCCTGGCAGTAGGCGTTGTTGTTGCCGTGCTGGGTGCGGGCGAATTCGTCGCCGGCCACGAGCATCGGCGTGCCCTGGGCCAGGAACAGGGTGGCCATGAAATTGCGCATTTGGCGCTGGCGCAAGGCGTTGATTTCGGAGTCGTCGGTGGGCCCTTCGACGCCGTGGTTCCAGGAAATATTGTTGTTGCTACCGTCCTGGTTGTTTTCGTCGTTGGCCTCGTTATGTTTATCGTTGTAGGACACCAGGTCGTGCAGCGTGAAGCCGTCATGGGCGGTAATGAAGTTGACCGAGCTATAGGGCCTTCGGCCCCGGTGGTTGAACAGGTCGGCCGAACCGGTCATGCGCCCGGCAAATTCAGCCAGTTTGCCTTCGTCGCCTTTCCAGAACGCGCGCACGGTGTCGCGGAAGCGGTCGTTCCATTCCGCCCAGCCGGGCGGGAAGCCGCCGACCTGGTAGCCACCGGGGCCACAGTCCCAAGGTTCGGCAATCATTTTTACCCGGCGCAGCAGCGGGTCCTGGCGACAGGCCACCAGAAAGCTGTGACGTTCGTTGAAGCCGTCGTGATAGCGCCCCAGAATCGTCGCCAGGTCGAAGCGGAAACCGTCGACGTGCATCTCCCGGGCCCAATAGCGCAGCGAGTCAGTGACCATCTGCAAGACGCATGGATGGCTAAGGTCCAGAGTGTTGCCGGTGCCGGAATCGTTGATGTAGTAGCGCTTGTCCTCGGGCATCAGGCGATAGTACGAGGCGTTGTCGATGCCGCGCATGGACAGGGTCGGACCTTGTTCGTTGCCTTCGGCGGTGTGGTTGTAGACCACATCCAGAATCACCTCGAGGCCGGCCTTGTGCAGGCGCGCCACCATCTCCTTGAACTCGGCAATCTTGCCGCTGGCCAGATAGCGCGGGTCGGGGGCAAAAAAAGCGATGCTGTTGTAGCCCCAATAATTGGTCATGCCTTTTTGCAGCAGATGCTGGTCATTGACGAAGGCATGCACCGGCAATAGCTCGATGCTGGTTACGCCCAGGTCGGTGATGTGCTCAACCACTTCATCGATCATCAAGCCGGCAAAGGTACCACGCACCGCATCCGGCACGGCGGGGTGGCGCATGCTGATGCCGCGCACGTGGGCCTCGTAGAAGATGGTGCGTTCCCAAGGCACGCTCAAGCGGTGGTCATGACCCCAGGTGTGCGCCGGGTCGATGACCTTGCACTTGGGCACGAAGGGCGCGCTGTCCCGTTCATCAAAGCTCAAGTCGGCATCCGGGTGACCGATGGTGTAGCCAAACAGGGCCTCGGACCACTTCAGTTCACCCACCAGCTGTTTGGCGTAGGGGTCGATCAGCAGTTTGTGGTGGTTGAAGCGATGGCCATTTTCCGGGTCGTAGGGGCCATGCACGCGATAACCGTAGACCTGCCCGGGATGGGCGTCCGGCAGATAGCCGTGGAAGGTCTCGTCGGTGTACTCGGGCAGCTCGATACGCTCCAGCTCGACCTCGCCTGCGGCATCGAACAGGCACAGCTCGACCTTGGTGGCATTGGCCGAGAACAGGGCAAAGTTGACGCCCAGGCCATCCCAGGTGGCCCCAAGGGGGAAGGGCAGCCCTTCGCGGATGCGCAAGGGGTCGCCAGTGGGCGGTGCTGACGTGTGTTTACTCATGACCTGCTCCTGCACAACCGGATTTTTGGGTGTAGGTGGCCTGTGGGGGCGGGCTTGCGATTGCACTTCTGCGGTTCAATCCGTTGGCCGGGTTGAGGCAATCGCGAGCTGGCGCTCCCACAAGGGGGAAGGTGGACTCAAGACGAGGCAGGCTTGCGCGGTGCCCGGGGCTTTTTCTCGCCGGCAGGTTTTGCTGCGGCCTTGGCCTTGGTGGCCTTGGGGGCTGCCTTGGAAGGGGCCAGGGCTTGTGCCTGGGCCAGTTTGTGGGCCATTTCCCAGTGACGCGCCTCCTGGCCCTCCGGGCGACCTTCAGACTCCCAGATCTGATAGGCAAATTCACGAATGTGCTTGTCGTCATTACTCATGGTGAAGCTCCTTGCTCATGGGTGATTTAGCGGTCTCGCTCGTGGGCTTGCTGGCGGGCGCAGGCCAGCAGTTCAAAACGTTGGGTGGCATCGATGGCGTCCAGCAAGGTATTGCCGTCGCCCGGCAGACGTCGGCACCAATTGGGGTGGCCGCTGACGGTGCCGGGCAAGTTGGCTTGCTCCTCGAGCCCCAGTGCATCTTCGATTGGCAGCAGTACCAGCGGCGCACGGGTGTGCCCCAGATAACGGATGCTGGCGTCCAGTGTCGGGGCGTTGCCCTGGGCTTCTTCCTGAAAGTTTTGCGGATCCAGGCGCAAGGCCAGGTCCAGGCCTTCGCACTCGCGCTGACGGCTTTCGCGCCAGTGGTGTGCAGTGACCGGGTCAATCAGGCCCAGGCGTTCATTCCAGTCGATATCGCGTCCGTGCAGCCAGCCGGTGAGTGTCGGCAGGTCGTGGGTGCTGGTGGTGGCCAGGGCATCGTCCGGCCAGTCCAGAATCGGTTTGAAGCGCGCGCCGTAGTCCTGCTCGAACAGCAGCACGCGAATGCCCAGGATTGCCCGCTCGCTGAGCTTTTCCCGCAGGCCGTCAGGTACGGTGCCGAGGTCCTCGCCCAGCACGATGGCCTGGTGGCGCACCGATTCAAGGCACACCAGGCGCAGCAGGTCGTCGATCGGGTAATACAGATAGGCGCCTTCATCGGGCGAAGCCCCCAGGGGTATTACCCACAGGCGCTGCAAACCCAGCACATGGTCGATGCGCAGCCCGCCAGCATGGGCAAAATTGGCCCGCAGCATCTCGATAAAGGCACGAAAACCATTGCGCTTCAGGCCTTCGGGGGAAAACGCCGAGATGCCCCAGCCCTGGCCTGCGCGGTTGAGTGCATCGGGTGGCGCGCCCACGGTCAGTTGCGCCAGCAGCTCATCCTGGCGGCACCAGGCCTGGCTGCCGGCACCATCGGCACCCACGGCCAGGTCGGCGATCAGGCCGATGGCCATGCCGCTGCTACGCGCCGTGGTCTGGGCCCGGTCCAGGCAGCGGGCGATCAGCCATTGGCAAAAGGCGTAATAACCGATGAGCGCCTGGTGCCCCTCGGCAAACCGCAATAGCGCCGGGCTGTCGGGGTTGCGCCATTGTTCGGGCCACTCGCGCCAGTCGAAGCTGTGATGCCCGGCCACACAGGTTTCCTGCAGGGCCTCAAAGCGGCAGTGGTTTTCCAGTGCTTCGCCACCCAGCTCGCGAAAGTGATTGAAGTCGGCCAGCAGCGGGTGTTCGTCCCGGGCAAAGTCGTTGTAGAGCTGACGCAGCAATGTCTGTTTGGCCAGGGTTGCGGCTGGCCAGTCGATCAGCGGCAACTGTTCAAGACGTTGCAGTTCGTCTCTCAGGCCTGTGGCTTCAATGGCCCTGTGCAGTGCCTCCTCGCCAAGGATACTGGCGGGTGCTGCATACAGGCTGTTGAGAAACAGGCGACTGGAAGGTGAGTACGGGCTGTAATGTTTGGGCGCGCTGCTGAACATGGCGTGCAGGGGGCTGATCGCCAGCGCATCGGCGCCGCGCTCACCCACAGCCTGCAACAGGGTTTCGAGTGCCCGGGTATCACCAAAGCCGCCATCGCCGTGGCGCCGCAGCGAGTACAGTTGCACGCTGACACCCCATGCCCGTGGCGCTGTCTGATGCAGGGCATCGCCGATACTGAAGCACCTGGCCGGGGCCACGGCCAGGGTGAACTGTTGATCTTCCAGCTGCACCCGGTGGTAGCCGACGGGGATCATGCCCGGCAACATGGCGTCGGCATCCAGCTGGATTGGCAATGCATCGCCGTTCTCCAGATGCACGATGCACTGACTATGGGCGTGAAAGTAGCGTGACAAGTCCAGGGCCTTGCCGACGTCTGCCGTGAGCAAGGGCGGCAGGCGTTTGTTCTGCTGCTCCAGCTGCAGGTTTAGCAGACTGGTTTCGATGGCTTCGGCGCTGTCGGCGGGCAATCCCAGCCCCGCCAGAATGGCCTCCAGCACCTGTGGCCTGACCCTCTGTGGCTGGCCGTTGGCATCAATCCAGTCAACGGCCAGTCCGGCCCGGCCGGCGAGTACTTCAAGTTGCGCTTCGCTCATTGGCGGTTCCCTTGATGGCGATAAATGAACGAACGTCAGGCAGATCCGCAGGGCTCATGGCTTCACGGTGCGAAGCAATGACTTGGCAACCAGTTGCTCATACAGCTCGGCATAGGGTTCCACGGCCTTGCACCAGTTGAATGGAGCGGCCATTGCGCGGCAGCGCATGGCATTCAACAGTTTGGGGTAGCTGAACACCTTGAAGGCGCGCTTGAGTGCTTCCTCGTAGCTGGCCACGGTGGACTCGTCGAACAGAAAACCGGTCACGCCGTTTTCGATGGTGTCCGCCAGGCCGCCGGTGTTGCGCGCTACTGGCAGCGAGCCGAAGCGTTGTGCATACATCTGGCTCAAACCGCAGGGTTCATAGCGCGAGGGCATCAGCAAAAAGTCGCTGCCCGCGAACATGCGCCGTGCATCGGTTTCATTGAAACCGATGCGTACTCCGATCTGACCCGGGAAGCGCAAGGCAAGTTCACGCATGGCCTGTTCTTCTTCGGGTTCACCGCGGCCGATGATGCAAATCTGCCCGCCCGAAGCGACGATAAAGGCGGCCACGGCTTCGGTGAGGTCCAGGCCCTTCTGGTAAACCAGGCGCGACACGACGGCAAACAATGGCCCTTTGGAGGGGCTGAGGCCGAACAGGGTACGCACATGGGTGGTATTGACGGCGCGGGCATCCCAGTCACCGATACCGAAGGGCGCCACCAGATGGGGGTCGGTGGTGGCTTCCCAGCTTTCATCGATGCCATTGGGAATACCGCTCAACAGGCCTTGCTGGGTCTTGCTGGCCAAAAAGCCATCGAGCCCGCAGCCAAAGGCCGGGGTGGTGATTTCGGCGGCGTAGGTCGCGCTGACCGTAGTGATGTGGCTGGCGTAGGCCATGCCGGCCTTGAGAAACGACAGTTTGCCGTAGAACTCCATACCGTCCTGTTGCAGGGCATGGTGCGGGATGCCCAGCTCCGGGCAGCAGGCGCGGCTGAATACGCCCTGGTAGGCGAGGTTGTGAATAGTGAACAGGGTGGGGGTGCGTTGCCCGCGCCAGTGCATGTAGGCCGGGGCCAGCCCCGCAGGCCAGTCGTGGGCATGCACGAGGTCGGGTTGCCAGTGTATCTGTGCCAGATTGGCAGCGATATCGGCTGCAGCCAGCCCCAGGCGGGCGAAACGGATGTGGTTGTCGGGCCAGTCGCGGCCATTGTTGGCGCCGTAGGGCGTGCCTTCGCGCTCATAAAGCTCAGGGCAGATCAGTACATAGATGACCAGGCCGTCGGTCATGTCCATGCGTCCGATCTTGCAGGCGGGCAGGGCGGCATGGCCACCGAGTTCACCGATGATGTGGATCGGGTTGTCGCTGTTGAGCACTTGTGGGTAGCCGGGGATCAGCACCCGTACATCATGCGAGTGACGCATGGCCCGCGGCAGTGCTGCCGACACATCACCCAGGCCACCGGTCTTCACCAGGTCGGCCAGTTCGGAGGTGACAAACAGCACCTTCTTTTTATTGGGATTGGCGTTTATCACCGCCAGCGCGGGCCTCCCTGCAGGGGCCAGATCTGGCAGTGAAATCAGCTCATTCACAACTTGCGGGGTCAGACGTTCTTCTTGATGTGGCGCAGCAGCACTGATCATGAATCTCTCCCGTTGTATTTATTGATCTGCTAACGGCCACCCGGCCGGCACTTCCCCACTGACTGATCGGCCATGTCATCCACGGCAAAAATGCGTAAAAGATGATTTGGGCACTGCAAGGAATGCACCAACAGCTGCAACCCAGCCCCAAGTTGGCCTATCACGGGCGAAGAAGATCCGATTATTCAAATACGACAAATACACGCCGTAGATGCGACAGCGTTGAGTGTAGAAGAGATGGGTCAAGCTGCTAGCTAAAGGCAGTGTTTTTTGTAAGACAATGAGAGTTGTCTTGTAGGAAAAGTATCTATCACAAAGTCTGCTTCAGTTTTTGTAGCAGCTGACGAGCGGAGCGAGGCTGCGCAGCAGCCGTAAAATCAGACACTGCGATATGCTAGCCCAATCGGGTTCGCAGGGTTCACTGCCGCTACGCGCCCGAACGCAGCCTCGCTCCGCTCGTCAGCTGCTATGGGGATGGGGGGCGGTTCTGCAAAATAACAGGGCGCGCGCACCGATGTGGTGCGCGCGCCTCGCGTATTTCAGTTGCCAGGGTACTCGGCGATCACCTGGTCTTTACCGTCGTTGTCCAGGCCGATCACCTGGTAGGCGTCCTTGCGGTCACCCATTTCCATACCCGGCGAGCCCATTGGCATGCCCGGTACAGCAATACCCTTGAGGTCGTTGCGCTGGGTCAGTGCCACCACTTGTTCGGCAGGCACGTGACCTTCAACGAACTTGCCGTTGATCACTCCGGTATGGCACGACGCCAGCCGGGGCTGCACGCCGAGGCGCTGTTTGACGCTGGCCATATCCGTTTCTACATGGTCATTGACCTTGAAGCCGTTGCTCTCAAGGTGAGAAATCCAGGCTTTGCAGCAGCCGCAGTTGGCATCGCGGTGCACATCAATGGTCAGTTGTTCGGCCGCTTGCGCCAAAGAGGTCAACAACAGGGCCGAGAGTGCGAAAAGGCGCAATGGAGTCTTCATCGAGATCCTCTATACGAAAAAACGTCAGCCTGAGCGACAGGGACTGTCAGGCAACTGATGGACAGATGACAAATCTGTCAGGTTGGGGCGCTTTGGGTGGAATCAAGGCACTATAACCTCGTTCCCTTAATCGCTCACTTTTCTGATGTGTACCGTATATGGCGCTTGCCGTTCCATCCGATTTGTCTGACACCGATGTGCGGGTACAACCCTTGGCGCGTACTTATCCCCGTGGCCTGTATATCGAGCCGCATCAGCACGAGTGGGGGCAGTTGCTCTACGCAAGCAGCGGCGTGATGTGGGTCGATACCCCGGATGAAGCCCTGGCCGTGCCACCGCAGCGGGCGGTGTGGTTGCCGCCGCAGGTGCCCCACGGGATTCGCGTGGTGTCGGATTTGCAGATGCGAAATATCTATTTGCCACCCAAGCTGGCCAGCACCCTGGACAGTCGTGTGCAGGTGATTGAAGTCGGCCGCTTGCTCAGAGAGCTGATTATCAAGTTGGTGGAGCGGGCGGACGGGCAAACGTCCTACACCGAGGCTCTGCTCAATCTGACGTTGCTGGAATTGCAGCGGGCCCGCCGAACCCAGCTTAAGGTGCCCATGCCCGATACCCCGGACCGGCGCCTGCTCAACCTGTGCCAGTCGGTCATGGCCAGCCCTTCGCTGGATATCGCCTTTGAGCAACATGCCGAGAACGCCGGGGCCAGTGTACGAACCCTGGCCCGTCTTTTTCAGGGCGAACTGGGCATGGGCTTCGCCCAGTGGCGGCGGCAGGTGCAATTGGCAACCGCCGCGGCCGAGCTGATCCAGGGCGCTTCTGTCAGCCAGATCTCACGTTCGCTTGGTTATTCGCCCAGCAGTTTCAGCGATATGTTCCGACGCGAGCTGGGTGTGAGTCCCTCTTTGTATGCGTCAGGTCAGGTAGCAGAGATCTGAACTTGTCCGGCAGACAGAAGCCATTGGCAGAAGCACCACGCTTGTCGGCCATAAACTGGGGCATCTCTACAGCATCCAGAGGGCTGAATATGAAAGCACTGCAATTTTCCAAAACCGGTGATCTGGCGGCGCTGAACCTCGTTGAGTTGCCGCTGCCGGTACCTGGTGCCAAAGAAGTGCTGGTGCAGGTCAGGGCTGCGGGCCTGAACCCCAGCGATGTGAAAAATGTACTCGGCCGTTTTCCCTACACCACCTTGCCCCGCGTGCCCGGTCGGGATTTTGCCGGGGTGATCGTGGATGGACCGCAGGCGTTGGTGGGGCAGGAAGTCTGGGGTACGGGTAAGGAGCTGGGGTTCTACCGGGACGGTTCTCATGCGAGCTATTTGGTCTTGCCGATTGAAGGCGTTGCGCTGAAACCCAAGTCGCTGAGTTTTGAGCAGGCCGCCAGCCTGGGCGTGCCTTACACCACGGCGTGGGATGCTCTGCAACGAACGGGTGTAGGCGCGGATACCCGTTTGCTGGTGATCGGTGCCAATGGCGCGGTAGGCACCGCGGCTATCGCGCTGGCGAAAGTGCTTGGCGCGCGGGTGCTGGCGGCGGTGCGTCGTACCGAGCAGGCGCAGGTGCTGCTGGAGCAGGGCCTTGAAGTGCTGGTTCTGGATAAACCGGAGTCGCTGGGGGCTCAAGTGAATGAGGTATTTGCAGGTGGCGCTGAAGTGATTTTCGACACCACTGGCCATTGGTTGCCAGCGGCAGTGTCGGCGTTGCGCACTTTCGGGCGAATCGCCTTTATTGCCGCACCGCTGGACGGTCATGTGCATTTGCCTGCGCTGGCCCTGTATCGCAAGGGCGGGTCGCTGGTCGGGGTCAACACGCTGCTGTATAGCTGCGGCGATTGTGCGCAGAGGCTCAATCAGTTTGGCCAGTACTTCGATCAAGGGCTGTTGCCGGCACCGGGTGGTTTTCAGGAAGCGGCCCTGGCGGACGGACTGGCCTGTTATGCGCAGGTCAATGAAGGTGCGTGCGCCAAAGTGGTGCTGATCCCGTAGGCACTGCCTGAACTGTGGGTGCGGGCAGGCTCGTTCCCACAGAGGCAAGTGCTACCCGATTATTGCCCCAGCCGCAAGCTGGCGCGAATGCCATTGACCTCAGGCTCGTTGGCTTTGTAGCCGTCAGCCGGGCCTGCGTAGGAAAGGGCGTAGGCGCTGTTGCCCTGGGTGGCGGCCACCAGGGTCTGAGTGATCACGTGGTTGCCGTTCTGGGTGATCTTGCAGGTGGTTTGCAATGCGTCCAGCCCGCCCAGGGTGCTGCTGTGGATCTTGTTGCAAGCGCTCTGGTAACCGCCTTTGGCGAAATTCTGCTGCAAGGTTTTGCGCATTTGCAGCAACACCGCCTCCATATTGACCTTGTGCTCTGGCGCCAGGGTCGACTGAGTCAGCTCCATAACCATCTGCGGGTCACCATTGGCATCGTTCTTCACCGCCCGCTGGCGCAAACTGCTGTCGTCCGGGGCAGGGGGGACGGCCTGCACTTCCCAGCCGCCGGGCCAGGTAATCATCATACCGTCGGCGCTGGCCATGGGTGCTGCAGCCAACAGGCACAAGCCGATAAAAACGGGAAAACGTCGGGCAAAATGCATGGTTCTCGGGCCTTTTGAGCGATGGGGGGACTTCAATAGTGTATCAATTGGTGTCCAGGTATTGCTTTGCAACGTGACATCATTTCGACCATTGCTCAGCTAAACCTTTGCTTCTTATGTCTAATCCCGGACAATCGCGCCCCTCTTATGGCCGGGGCGATGTCAGCAAGGTGATTCTTGTCCGCCCCGGCTGCGTGGTAACGACCGGCTAGCGGAGATTCGACCGGATGAATGACCAGGCTAACAGCGTCGACGAACGCTTCGACGAGACACCAGCGACCCTCACTCGCTGGAATCGTCATGACACCACCTGGATGCTGGGCCTGTTTGGCACGGCGATTGGCGCAGGTACCTTGTTTTTGCCGATCAACGCAGGGCTTGGCGGCTTTTGGCCGTTACTGATCCTGGCGCTGCTGGCGTTCCCGATGACCTTTTACGCTCACCGCGGCCTGACCCGCTTCGTTCTCTCCGGGCGTGAAGGCTCAGATATCACTGACGTGGTTGAAGAACATTTCGGCCTGCGTGCGGGTGCTGTGATTACGTTGCTGTACTTCCTGGCCATCTTCCCGATCCTGCTCATCTATAGCGTAGCGCTGACCAACACGGTTGGCAGCTTTATGCTCAACCAGATGCATATCACTCCACCTCCACGGGCAATCCTGTCGCTGGTGCTGATTCTGGGCTTGCTGATTGTGGTGCGCTGCGGCGAGCAGGTGATCGTCAAGGCCATGAGCATGCTGGTCTACCCGTTTATCGTGGCGTTGCTGTTTTTGGCGGTGTTTTTGATCCCGCACTGGAACGGCGGCATTCTCAGTACCGCGACTACGCTGCCTGCGCCTTCGGTATTGCTGCATACCTTGTGGCTGGCGATTCCGGTGATGGTTTTTTCCTTTAACCATTCACCGATCATTTCGGCGTTCGCCGTAGACCAGAAGCGCCGGTATGGCGCCAATGCCGATGAGCGCAGCTCGCAGATCCTGTCCCGTGCTCACCTGCTGATGGTAGTGATGGTGCTGTTCTTCGTGTTCAGTTGCGTGCTGACCCTGTCGCCGGAACAACTGGCCGAAGCCAAGGCGCAGAACCTGTCGATCCTGTCTTACCTGGCCAACCATTTCAGCAACCCGACCATCGCTTTTGCCGCGCCACTGATTGCTTTTGTGGCCATTGCCAAGTCCTTTCTGGGCCACTACATCGGCGCCAGCGAAGGCCTTAAAGGTCTGGTACTGAAAACCGGCAAGCGCCCGGGCGCGAAAAACCTGGACCGCATGACGGCCGCTTTCATGCTGGTGGTGTGCTGGGCTGTGGCCACGCTCAACCCGAGCATCCTGGTGATGATTGAAACCTTGGGCGGGCCGGTGATTGCAGCCATTCTGTTCCTGATGCCGATGTACGCGATTCGCCGGGTGCCGTCTATGCGCCAGTACTCGGGGCAGATCTCCAACGTGTTCGTGACGGTTATCGGCCTGATTGCGATCTCCTCGCTGGTGTACTCGCTGATCCCTTGATGCATACCCCTGTCGCCGCCGTCCTGGCGACGACAGGGCGCTGATTGACCCGCGCAAGCCGTCCAGGGCTTGAGTCTGGCCGGTACTGCGAATATGATTGCGACCCATTCCTATTCGCAGTGTGCCCACGGCACGTCCCGAGGGTTTCCGTGTCGCCATCCCCGCCGAACCCGCCGTTGCTGCACGCAGATGTGCAAAGCCTCTACAGCGATCACCATGGCTGGCTGCTGAACTGGCTGCGCAGGCGCCTGCGAGATACCGACAATGCTGCCGACATGGCGCAGGACACCTTTCTTTATGTGCTGGGCAAGCCGGAACAGGTTGCGCATTTGCGCGAGCCACGGGCCTGGCTGAGCACCATTGCCAAGGGCCTGTTGATTGACCGCTTCCGCCGCCAGAAAGTCGAGCAGGCCTATTTGCAAGCGCTGGCTCACTTGCCCGAGCAGCACATGCCTGCCCCCGAAGAACGTTTGATCCTGCTGGAAACCCTGACCCGCATCGATGCGTTGCTCGAGGGCCTAAAAGCCAATGTACGCACTGCCTTTTTGCTGTCACGCCTTGAAGGGCTTGGCTATCAGGCTATTGCCGAGCGCCTGGGGGTGAGCGTGAGTTCAGTGGAAAAATACATGGCCACGGCCATTCGCCATTGTTTTCTGATGCGTAACGCCCTGTGAGCGCTGGTTCGTCGCCGCCAGGATTCGCCCCCCATGTCCTTGACCAGGCGATTGACTGGCTGGTCAAAACCCAATCCGGTGCGGCGCCGCCTCAGGTATTTGCGGCGTGCGAGCAATGGCGCGCAGCCGATGCCAGCCATGAAGCCGCGTGGCAAGCCCTGCAAATGACCGAAGCGACCTTGCGCCAGGCCTCGGTGCTGCCGGGTCGTGTGGCTTTGGACACCCTGGCCGGCAGTGGCCGCCTGCGCTCACGGCGTCAGGCCCTCAAAGTGCTCGGCCTGGGCATCCTCGGCGCAGGCGCGGGCGGCCTGGTCCTGCAACAGCAGCCCTGGCGGAGCGTGGGTGCCGACTATGCGACCGGCGTGGGAGAGCGGCATTCGTTCAATCTGCTCGATGGCACGCGTTTGCAGCTCAATACCGACAGTGCTGCTGATGTGCTGTTCACTGCGCAACAGCGCCTGATTGTGTTGCGCGAAGGCGAGATATTTATCCGTACGGGTCAGGATCCGGGATCTGCGAGCGGGCGCAGGCCATTCTGGGTGCATACCCGTGAAGCGCGCCTGCAGGCTATTGGCACCGCATTCGATGTACGTCAGGAGTCAGGGCGTACTCGCTTGATGGTCGAGGAGGGCGTAGTGGCGATTCACTTGCCCGATACCCGGCCAGTGCTGGTACAGGCGGGCAGCGAGTACCTGATCGATCCACGTTCTGCACAGTTGCAGCCTGCGCCCGTGTTTAGTGCCAATGGCTGGGTCAGCGGTGTGCTGGTGGCCAGGCAGATGCGCTTGCAGGATCTCGTGCAAGAACTGGCGCGCTATCGCCACGGCTGGTTGCAGTGTGATCCGGCGGTGGCTGAATTGCGGGTTTCCGGGGTGTTTCAACTCCAGCGCATTGACCATGCGCTGGAGGGTTTGAGCCAGTCGCTGGCGGTGCGTATTGAGCGCCGGACACGGTTCTGGACACGCATTGTGGCGGCTTAGTAGTGTGGAAGCGAGCCTGCTCGCGAAAGCCATTCGCGAGCAGGCTCGCTCCCACAGCGCAAATTTCTTTGCGGGTTTTCGGCTGGCCTTCGACAGATAGGCATAAGACTTATCCATTGCAGGAGCCCCGCGCCAATGTCCCGTGTTTTTCGCAACCCTTCATTGCCTCCCCGCAACCGCCTGGCCATGGCCTTGCATATCGTTTTACTGGGCACCGTGGCGCAGCCGCTATCGCTGGTCAGTGCTGCGCCCTTGAGTGTTCAGCGCAGTTTCGACGTGCCCGCTAGCACGCTTGAAGATTCACTGAACCGCTTCGCCCAGCAGGCCAATATCTCCCTGCCTTATGACCCGGCGCTGGTGCAAGACAAGCAGGCGTCAGCCCTCAAGGGCCGCTTTGATGTGCCCCAGGGCTTGCAGCAACTGCTCAAGGGCAGCGGTTTGACGGCCACCGAAGGCGCCAGCGGAGTCTGGACCCTATACCCACTGACTTCCGCCAATGTGGACGGCCAGTTGCAATTGCAAGCCACCAGCGTCACGGGTCTGGCGTTGGGCAGCACCACTGAGGGCAGTCACTCCTACACCACGGGTGAAACCAGTACGGCGACCAAGTTGCCGCTTTCGCTGCGTGAAACGCCGCAATCGGTGACGGTCATTACCCGTCAGCAAATGACTGACCAAGGTTTGGGCAGTATCGCTCAGGTATTGGCGCAAACCCCCGGCATCACCGTGGTGCATGACGACAGCGAGCGCTACAACTTTTACTCTCGCGGTTTCACCCTCGATAACTTTCAGTACGACGGTGTGCCGACCTCGGATTTCACCACCAATACCAATGGCCTGGGCATGCGTGACATGGCCATTTACGATCGCGTAGAGGTGGTGCGCGGTGCCACCGGCTTGATGAGCGGTGTGGGTAGCCCGTCGGGGGCCGTGAACCTGGTGCGCAAGCGTCCCACCAAGGAGTTTCAGGGCTATGTATCAGGCAGCGGCGGCTCATGGGACCGCTATCGCAGCGAGCTGGATTTGTCCGGGCCGCTGACGGAAAACGGCGCACTGCGCGGACGTGTCGTCGCCGCCCACGAAGATGGCCGTTCCTTTATCGATCGCTATTCCTCGACCAAGGACGTGTTCTATGGCATCGGCGAAGCGGATTTGACCGACGACACCACTCTGTACGCCGGTATCGACTATCAGCGGATCAATTCCAACGGCTCGAGCTTTGGCCAATTGCCGCTGTATTACAGCGATGGCAGCCGCACCCATTTCAAGCGCTCGATGAATCCCGCCGCCAAGTGGGCGTATGCCGACAGTGAAAGCACCAAGTATTTCGCTGGTGTTGAACAGCGTTTTGCCAACGACTGGCTGCTCAAGGTCGAGGCCAGCCACTGGAAGGGCAACACCGAGCAGTTGCAGGGCAACCTGGTGGGCTGGGGGCCTTTTCCGGACAAGGCCACCGGCCAGGCGCAGTTCATGAGCGGGAGCAAAACCTTCGAAATCAATACCGATACACTGGACGCCTATGCGACCGGGCCGTTTGAGCTGTTGGGGCGTACCCATGATCTGGTGGTGGGGATGAACGTCAGTGACCGGCGCACGGACTACCTGGCAATGAATGCCGATGACCTGACCGTCAACTACGAAAACTGGAACAATGACGCGCCGCGTCCTACTGATCTGAGCCAGGGGTTGAAGCAAAAGTACAAAACCAAAGAGTCGGCAGCCTACGCAGCATTGCGCCTCAAACCTGTGGACGACCTGTCGATCATCCTGGGAACCAGGGTAGTGGACTACGATCGCAAAGGCACAATGACCTATAACGCGGCGCAAACTGTGCCAACCACGGATAACAGCAAAAAAACCGGGAAGATGATTCCTTATGCCGGGATCGTCTACGACCTGAACGAAAACCACTCGGTCTATGCCAGCTACACGGATATCTTCACGCCGCAAAGCTACTTCGACCGTGACGACAAGGTTCTGCCGCCGATGACTGGCCAAAGCTATGAAGCGGGTCTGAAGTCCGAGTATTTCGGCGGGGCGCTGAACACCAGTTTTGCCCTGTTCATGATCAAACAGGACAACTACGCCGAATACGATGGTGTGCGGGATGATGGCCAGGATGCCTACAAGGCAATCAGCGGTACCAAGACCAAGGGCATCGAGGCCGAAATATCCGGCGAAATCATGACCGGCTGGCAATTGCTGGCGGGCTACACCTACGCCCAGCCACGGGACAAGGACGGCAAGCGGATCAACAGCAACCACCCTGAGCAATTGTTCAAACTGGCCACCAGCTATCAACTGACCGGCGACCTCAAAGACCTTAACGTGGGCGGCAACCTGACCTGGCAGGGCTCGACCTACAGCGAGCTGGATTCAACAATCAAGACCGAAGCCAAGGAAGGCAGCTTTGCCGTGGTCGGCTTGATGGCCCGCTATGACATCACCAAGAACCTCAGTGCGTCAGCTAATTTAAACAACGTTTTCGATCGTGAATACCTTAGCGGTTACGGTTTGTACTCGACTTATTACTACGGTGACCCGCGCAACCTGATGCTGGGCATGAAGTACCGTTTCTGACGAGGTTTTCATCTCGCGTGTGCCCTGGGTCGACTATGGTTAAAAACCACGAAATCGGAGGCTGGCAATGAGCGATACCACCATCCACAAGGCAGCAGCAGATGGTTACAAGCAGGGCGCCGACACCTATGTGCGCGGGCGCCCGGATTACCCGGCGGGTGTGACCGCATGGTTGTCCGAAACCCTTGGCCTGGGGCCCGGGCAAACCGTGCTTGAAGTTGGAGCCGGTACCGGCAAGTTCACCACGCGCCTGTTACAGACGGGCGCGCGGGTGATTGTGGTCGAGCCGGTGCAGGCCATGCTCGACAAGCTCTCCGGCAGCTATCCGCAAGTCGAAACCCATCAAGGCACTGCCCAGGCCATTCCTCTGGCCGATGCCAGTGTCGATGTGGTGGTGTGCGCGCAGGCTTTTCATTGGTTCGCCACCTCTGCAGCGCTGACCGAGATTCATCGCGTGCTCAAGCCTGGCGGGCAACTGGGGCTGATCTGGAACCTGCGCGATGCCAGTGTGCCGTGGGTGGCGCAACTGGATGCGCTGGTCAATCAGTGGGAAGGTGATGCCCCGCGCTTCTATACCGGCGCGTGGCGTCAGGCATTTCCTCATCCGGGTTTTGGCCCTTTGCGCGAGCAGAAACTGAGCCATTCCCACGACGGACCGGTAGAAGACGTAATCTTCAATCGGGTGCGTTCCACCAGCTTTATCTCGGCTCTGATACCGGCCGAGCGTGATCGCCTGGAACAGCAACTGGCGGCTTTTGTCGCCTCGCATAACGCGTTGAATCACGGTGGCACCGTCAGCGTGCCGTATGTCACGTCGGCATTTGTCACCCGCAAGGACGCTTGACCTGCATCAATGCTGACGCGTCGCACAGGCATAGCCTGAGCTCAACTCATGTTCCAGGAGGTAGCCATAGATGAGCATCATCGTGACCGGAGCTGCCGGGTTTATCGGCAGCAATCTGGTGAAGGCCCTGAACCGACGCGGCGAGCGCGACATCATCGCCGTCGACGATCTGACTGACGGCGACAAGTGCCGCAATCTAGCAGACTGCGATATCGCTGATTACTTCGACAAGCGTGAATTCGTACAGCGCTTTACGACCCATCAACTGGGCGAAGTGCGTGCCGTGCTGCATCAGGGCGCCTGTTCCAGTACGGTAGAAAGTGATGGCCGGTTGATGATGGACAACAACTACCGTTACAGCTGCGACCTGCTGCAAGCCTGTCAGGAACAGTCGGTACCTTTGCTGTATGCCTCTTCGGCGGCGGTCTACGGCGCGAAACGGGAGTTTCGTGAAGCCCGCGAGTACGAGCAGCCTCTGAATGTCTATGCCTACTCCAAATTCCTCTTCGACCAGCGGGTACGCCAGTTGCTGCCCAGGACGCGCAGCCAGATTGTGGGCTTGCGCTACTTCAATGTGTACGGCCCCCGCGAACAGCATAAAGGGCGCATGGCTTCGATGGTCTGGCACTGTTTTAACCAGTATCGCGATCATGGCCATGTCGAGTTGTTTGGCGAGTACGGCGGCTACCCGGCGGGCGGGCATGAGCGCGATTTTGTCTCTGTGGAGGATGTGGTCAAGGTCAATCTGCATTGGCTGGACCATCCGCAAACCAGTGGTGTTTTCAACCTGGGCACTGGGTGCGCGCGGTCATTCAATGACCTGGCACTGGCGACCATCAACAGTGTACGCGCTGCCGAGGACAGGCCGCCCCTGACCCTTGAGACGGCCTTGCTGGACGGAGTGTTGCGGTATTGCGAGTTCCCTGACGGGCTCAAGCACAAGTATCAGGTGTACACCTGCGCAGATCTCGGGCAGTTGCGCGAAGCGGGGTATCGCGAGCCAATGCTTGGGCTGGAGGAGGGCGTGCAGAGCTATTGTGCAGGGCTTCTTGCATCTTAGGTCGTGGGAGCGAGCCTGCTGGCGAAGGGCATTTCGCTAGCAGGCATGCTCCCACAAAATGAAGTTATTTACCTGACAGCAGTGCTTCCAGCTTTTCCTGGTCACGGGCGAATTGGCGGATGCCTTCGGCCAGTTTTTCGGTGGCCATGGCATCTTCGTTGGAGGCCCAGCGGAATTGTGCTTCGTTCAGGCTCAGGCGTGGTTCGCCTTTATTGCCCGGAGCCAGTTTGCGTTCCAGTTTGCCGTCGTCCAATGCCAGTTTTTCCAGCAGGTCGGGGCTGATGGTCAGGCGGTCGCAGCCGGCCAGCTGTTCGATCTGGTTAAGGTTGCGAAAGCTCGCGCCCATCACCACGGTGTTGTAGCCGTTGGCCTTGTAGTAGTTGTAGATGCGGGTCACGGACTGCACGCCCGGATCATCGGAGCCGGTGTAGTCAATGCCGGTGGACTTCTTGTACCAGTCGTAAATCCGACCCACGAACGGCGAGATGAGGAACACCCCGGCATCGGCACAGGCAGCGGCCTGGGCAAACGAGAACAGCAGGGTCAGGTTGGTTTGAATGCCGTCCTTTTCCAGTTTCTCGGCAGCGCGGATGCCTTCCCAGGTCGAGGCCAGCTTGATCAGCACGCGGTCGCGACCTACACCGGCCTTGTCGTAAAGCTCGATCAACTGGTGGGCTTTTTGCAGCAGGGCAGGCTCGTCGAACGACAGGCGGGCGTCGACTTCAGTGGAAATGCGCCCCGGAATCACGTTCAAGATACCGCTACCCACAGACACCGCGAAGTGGTCGCAGGCCTGACCTACATCACCTTTGGCGTGGCTGATGGCGTTTTGCAGCAGTTCTGCGTAGCCGGGCATCGCGGCGGCCTTGAGCAGCAGCGACGGGTTGGTGGTTGCATCCACGGGTTTGAGGCGGGTAATCGCGTCGAGGTCGCCGGTGTCTGCGACCACGGTGGTGAACTGCTTGAGTTGTTCCAGCTTGGAAGTCATGAGCGTCTCTGTCGGAAAGGTATTAATGGCAGTACAGATTGAGTGCGTCTTCGATCATTAGTTCGTTGAACGGTAAGTGGCAGAATGCCGTTGAATACGCCCGCAGTGCAACTAATGGTGCAGATTTAATCTGTCGCAGTGCCATTACCCTGCTTTCACAGGTCGAGCGTGCCCCATCCCGGCTTGCGCAGCTCTGGTTCGGCGGTCTGCACGGCGTTGACGGTTTTGCCGGTGGCCAGCTCGACCCGGCGTGCTACTTCCGGGTCATCGGCAAAGGGAATCAGGCTGGCGTCGTCGAGGTCGTTTTCGGTCTTGTGTTTCAGGCACCAGCCTACGGCAAAGTAAAGGCTGATAACCGCGGCGCTGTTGAGGGCGATGTCGAGCATGGGCAAGGTTCCTTGCTGTAGGGTACCGCAGGCCCTGGGGCCTGCGGTGCAGCGTGGTCAGGCGATGTGTGCGGTCAGTTCGGCCTGCTTGAGGTTGCCTGCACGCACCGTGCGCCAGACGTTCCAGGCCATGAGCAACATGCCGCAGAGGAAAAACAATCCGCCCACCAGGCGAACTACAAAGCCCGGGTGGCTGGCCTGCAACGATTCCACAAACGAATAAGTCAGCGTGCCGTCATCGTTGATAGCTCGCCACATCAGACCCTGGGTGATGCCATTGACCCACATCGAGGCGATGTAGAGCACCGTGCCGATGGTGGCCAGCCAGAAGTGCAGGTTGATCAGGCTGGTGCTGTACATTTGCTCGCGGCCGAAGATTTTCGGGATCATGTGGTACAGCGCACCAAAGGTGATCATTGCCACCCAGCCCAGGGCACCGGCGTGGACATGACCGATGGTCCAGTCGGTGTAGTGGGAGAGGGCGTTGACGGTCTTGATCGCCATCATCGGGCCTTCAAAGGTCGACATGCCGTAGAACGCCAGGGACAGCACCAGAAAACGCAGGATCGGGTCGGTGCGCAATTTATGCCAGGCGCCCGAGAGGGTCATCATGCCGTTGATCATGCCGCCCCAACTGGGTGCCAGCAGGATGATCGACATGGCCATGCCCAGAGACTGCGCCCAGTCGGGCAAGGCGGTGTAGTGCAAGTGGTGCGGACCGGCCCAGATATAGAGAGTGATCAGTGCCCAGAAATGCACAATCGACAGGCGATAGGAGTAGATCGGCTTGCCGACTTGTTTGGGCACGAAGTAGTACATCATCCCCAGAAAACCGGTGGTCAGGAAGAAACCTACGGCGTTATGCCCGTACCACCACTGCACCATGGCATCGGTAGCGCCGGAGTACACCGGATATGATTTAAACCAGTCCACCGGAATGGCCAGGTGGTTGACCACATGGAGCATGGCGATCACCAGGATAAAGGCGCCAAAAAACCAGTTGCCGACATAGATGTGCTTGCTTTTGCGGCGTACCACCGTGGTGAAAAACACGATGGCGTAGGCCACCCATACCACCGTCAGCCAGACTGCGCCGGTGAATTCGATTTCGGCGTATTCCTTGGTTGTGGTGTAGCCCAGGGGCAGGGTGACCAGCATGATCACGATCACCGACTGCCAGCCCCAAAAAGTGAAGGCTGCGAGTTTGTCCGAATACAACCGCACCCCGCAGGTACGCTGTACGGCGTAGTAGCTGGCGGCAAATTGCGCGCTGCCGGCAAAGCCGAAAATCACCAGGCTGGTATGCAGCGGGCGCAGGCGGCCGAAGGTGGTCCAGGGCAGGTCGAGGTTCATCTGCGGCCAGGCCAGTTGTGAGGCGATCCACACGCCCATGGCCATGCCGACAACGCCCCATACCACGGTCATGATGGCGAATTGGCGGACGACCTTGTAGTTATAGGCCTGCCCGTTCAGTGCTGTGCTCATGCTCAAGTCTTCCACGGTTCAAAGTCCTGCCAGGCCTCGTGGTCTGGCGCAGGGGGAACTTTAGGAATAAGGGCAAAAACAAAACAGATTCAGAAAACGAGAATTAATGCAGATCACAATTTTGCGCTGGATCAGGCGAATATTTACCCATCTGATCTGGTTTTAGAGTATTTCTTGAAAGCCAAATAGAACTGAGCTGTAAAAAGTATGCCGATGTGTATTGAGCATTCGATCACAATCGCCGTCGGATCAATTCGGGTTCTGCGGCGATTGTTCAATGCTTGGCTATACCTATAGGGCGCGTTTCTACGGCTGCGCCCCCTACAGGAGCTACAGAATGAAGCTTGGTCTAATGATCGGTACGTTGTGCATTGCATCAATCGGGATGGTCGGTTGTGCGAGCAAAGTCCAGCAACCTGACGAATATTCCGGATTCTTGAAGGATTACAGCCGCCTCAAAGAGGCCAAGTCGCCCTCTGGTGCTGAGGTGATGCGCTGGATTGACCCTAAACTGAAGCCAGGACAGTACACCAGCGTGTATATCGAGCCGACCCAGTTATATCCGGCGCCAAAACCGACAGAAAAGATCCCGCAAAGCACCCTCAATGGTATTACCCAGTATTACGACCAGGCGCTCAAGCGCGAGCTGAGCAAATCATTGCCACTGGCAAGTGCCCCTGGGCCGGGCGTGATTGTGGTGCGTGCAGCCATCACTGCGGTGAGCAGTGAAACCGAAAGCCTGGCACCGTATGAGTACATTCCGGTAGCGCTGGTGGCGGCTGCGGTGAGCACAGCGTCGGGGATCCGCGACCAGGAAACCCAACTGGCCACCGAGGCGGTGTTTATCGACGGGAAAAGCCAGGATGTAGTGGCCCAGGTAGTGCGCAAGGGCACAGGCAAGCCCCTGGCCAATGCCAGCCAGGCGATGAAGGCCGATGATGTGAAAAACGTGATCGATACCTGGGCTTCGGACTTGCATCAGTCGTATTTGAAACTCAACAAGTAAACGTACCCGGTGTAGCCGCCAGACCCGGATATTGCGTAGCAGCTGACGAGCGGAGTGAGGCTGCGTTCGGCGGTGTAGCCGTCGTAGAACCTGAATCCAAGGTTCTACGACCATACCGTGCACCCTGGCATTACGAAGGCCGCACTACGCGCACGCAGCCTTCGGCAGCTGCTACGGAGCTGTTTGGCTAACCACCGGCGTTAGCAAGGGCATTTTCCATTCTCCGCTGGCGACCTCGGGCTTGGGCATGTAAATGCGCAATACACCATAAAACGGTCCGTCAGGTGCTGGCAGCCAGTTGTTTAGCCACTCCCCTGCGGGCGGCTGGTTCTGCACATACAGAGTCAAGCTGCCATCAGCGTTGCGTTTGAGATCTGACAGCATGCGCGAGTTGATCAGGTAGCGATTGATCGGGTTTTCGACCAGCAGTTTGGTTTTGCCGTCATACATCGTCAGCGACCAGAACGCATTGGCGGGCGGCAGTGCATCCTTGTTGAAATGCAGGGTGTAGCGATCCCTGGAGGCGTCGACAGGGTGCTGCTGATTGTCGACGAAGTAACCGATGTAATTGGCCTCCGCGGCCGAGTTGCCGAAAATTCCCATATTGGCGCCCGCATAGCGGTACAGGTAATTGTTGTTCAGGTGTTCGCGGGAGCCGAACAGGTCGCCGCTGGTGATTTTATGGGTGTCTACCTTGTCATGCTTGAATTGTGCGAACTCGGCTTTGCCTGCCGCAATTCCATCCTCCAGTGAAGTGCGCTGCTCAAGGGTCAGTTCATTGAGGTTGAAGGGCTGGCCCGGTTCAATCCCGATTTTCCTGAAACGCTCGCGCAATGCCGCTTCGCTGGGCTGGGGCTGGGCAAACGCGAGCATGAAACTCAGGTACCTGAACAGCTCGGGGCTGTCGCTCATATCGGCAACAGGTGCGGGCCAGTCCACGGCGGGCGCCGCAGCTGGCGTGGGTTTGCCCAGGAACTGGCTCAGGGGCCGGACCTTGTAACCGCTCTGGATGTGCTTGACCTTGGCCAGGTCTTTGTCATCGAACAACTGGGTGCGGTACAGGCCGTAGGCAATGGCACTCTCGCTGGGAATCACGGCGTCGATACCGGCCGGTTTTTCCCCTGTCCAGCCAGGCCCGGCGATCATGTAATTGCCGCCTTTATTGCCTGTGGTGCGGGTGCCCAGGTACGCGAAGTTTTGTGTGTACAGGTCGATCAGTTGCGTCGAGTAGTAGCGGCCATCCTCGATGGCAGGCAGGGTCAGAACCAGCGGCTCTGCACGCAGGTCCATCCACAGGAATGAGTAGGGCGTGTCCGAGTTGGGCGTCACGAATGCGGTATCCCTGGGGGTAAATACCATGGCGGTATTGCCGATTTCATTGAACGGCGCCTTGAAGTTTTTGCCCTGCGTGTCTACGGCCTGGGTGTAGAGGGTCTTGTACATTTCCACCACGGGGAAGCCGTAGAGGTAGGCCTCCCTGGCGATGCTGGCAGCCTCGGTGGGTGAGGCACTGAAATTGATGGCGTCAGCATTGCCTGCCCCCAAGGAGAGGCAGGCAGCGAGCAGACAGGCGGGTGGCTTTATGTGCATGGCAGGTTCCTATTTTCCGAAGGTGACGTTGATTCCGGCAAACAGGGTGAACTGGGGCAGGTCGTCGCCCTTGCGTTCCACGGTCCATTGCGGCTCAACGAAGGCATTGAGGATGTTGCTTCCGGCTTTCCAGGCCTTGCCCACGCCCAGCCCGACGGGGATGTAGTGGGTGTTGTTTTTCAGGTCCCAGGTCCAGGTGCCGGTGGAGCGCAAATACCACCCCTTGGGCAGGTTGTGGATGATAAAGGGCTGGAACGTGGCGCTCTCGACATGCTGGCGGTCGCTGTCCCCGGCAAACGAGCTTTGATACTGCACCAGTGCGCCCAGCAGGCCCCGTGGCGAAGCATCGATGGCAATGGCCGCCAGGCCGGCTTGCCACTTGCCGGTGCCCAGTTCGTCATGCTCGGCAGTGGGTGCGGTTATCTGCGGGCCAATGCCCAATTGCACGCCTTCGGTTTTGAGCAGGAAGATATCGAACAGGTTGAGGTCGCCGATCCCGGTGCTGTAGCCACCGTGCGGGTCTGGACGGGTGCTGACCGGAAGCGTCACGCGCAACAGTTGCGGTACACCGATAACGTCGTTGGGTGCCACGGGCAGGGCGCCGCGCAGCAGGGCGTCATTGGTGTGGATATTGCTGTCGTACACCTGCGGCGTGTAGTAGTCCTGCAGATTGACCCCCGGGGCCAGATTCAGCGGGTTGTTGCTCTTGTTGGCGGTCTCGGCGTTATCTGCCAATGCATCGGCAGCCGGGTACAGGGCCAGGGTGAGCAACAGACTTGAGGCAAGGCGAGTGATGGGCATGCGATCCTGTTCCTTGGGCGCTAGCCATGTACGCTAGCAGTTGGCAGGGTACTGGCGCTTATGTCGGGGCTATTTCCGTCTTTTTTGCGCACCTGGGCACAAAAATACAGCTAATAACTGCGGTGCATGGCGCCTTGTAGGAATCGTCTTTTAGTGCCGCAGAGCATAAGATTTTTTGTTCGATCCATAGGTCAGCCCGGCTGATTCATGTTTAACTTCGGCCTCTTCAACAACCTGTCAAAAAGGACATCGTACATGGCTCAAGTGACGCTTAAAGGCAACCCTGTTCAAGTCAACGGCGAATTGCCTGCAGTAGGTTCCAAGGCACCAGCGTTTTCGCTGGTTGCGGGTGATTTGTCCGATGCAACACTGGCGAGCTTTGCCGGCAAGCGCAAAGTGCTGAACATCTTCCCAAGCGTTGATACGCCAACCTGCGCTACTTCGGTACGCAAATTCAACGCCGAAGCCAACGCTTTGCCGAACACCGTTGTGCTGAACATCTCGGCTGACCTGCCATTCGCCCAGGCCCGCTTTTGCGGCGCTGAAGGCCTGGAAAACGTGCAAAACCTGTCGACCCTGCGCGGCCGCGAGTTTATCGAGAACTACGGCGTGGCAATCGCTGATGGCCCGTTGGCCGGCCTGACTGCCCGTGCGGTGGTGGTGCTGGACGAAAACGACAACGTGCTGCACAGCGAGCTGGTTAAAGAAATCGCTGAAGAGCCAAACTACGAAGCAGCCCTGGCTGTTTTGAAGTAAGTCGTACTGCAAGACCTGAAGCGGCCTGGCACTTAAGTGCCAGGCCGTTTTTTTTGTACGACCTGTTGATCGGTGGGAGCGAGCCTGCTCGCGAAATCTTCAAGCACCATCGTCGGCTGCCTTCGCGAGCAGGCTCGCCCCCACACAGATTCCACAGATTTCGTCGATCTTCATCTCAATGCCATCTCTATAACGTAAATAGCGGGTAAAGAGCCTTTTCATAACGGCCCGCACTGCTTATCGTTCCACCTCCTGAAAATTATCGCTCGCGCTAATGGTTGATCACTCCATGCAATCCTCTGTTTCCCACAAATCCCGTTTCTGGCTGTTTGGCCTGCTGGTCTTGCTGATAGTCCTTGGCCTGTGCTGGTGGCTATGGCCGTCTGCCGCAAAAAAGGCTGCGACCGATCAGCCCGCCGGGCACACCGGTCGCTCGGGCATGATGCGCCCGGGCTTTGGTGGCTCGACCCAGCCCGTGCCGGTGCGGGTGTCGGAAGTAACGCAGGGCGATTTCCCGATTTACTACAAGGCGCTGGGCACAGTGACCGCATTGAACACCATCAATGTGCGCAGCCGTGTAGCAGGGGAACTGGTCAAGGTCTATTTCAAGGAAGGGCAGATGGTCAAGGCAGGCGAACTGCTGGCTGAAATCGACCCGCGCAGTTATCAAAATGCCCTGCTGCAAGCCGAAGGCACGTTGCTGCAGAACCAGGCCCAGCTAAAAAATGCCCAGGTCGATGTGCAGCGCTACCGCGGGCTGTACGCCGAGGACAGTATCGCCAAACAGACCCTGGACACCGCCGAAGCGCTGGTCAGCCAATATCAGGGCACGGTGAAGACCAATCAGGCAGCGGTCAACGATGCCAGGCTGAACCTGGATTTCACCAAGATCCGCGCACCGATCAGCGGCCGTGTGGGCCTGCGCCAGCTGGACGTCGGCAATCTGGTAGCGGCCAACGACGCCACGGCCTTGGTGGTGATCACCCAGACCGAGCCGATTGTGGTCAGTTTCACCTTGCCCGAGACCAACCTGGCGCTGGTGCTTGAGCGTTATCGCAGCGGCGCGAAAATGCCGGTGCAGGCCTGGAACCGTGGCGATACCAAAGAGCTGGCAGTCGGTGTGTTGAGCAGCATCGACAATCAGATTGATATCACCACCGGTACCCTGAAGTTCAAGGCATTGTTCGAGAACCGCGATCAGGCGCTGTTCCCTAACCAGTTTGTCAATGTACGCCTGTTGGCCGACACCCTTAAAAACGTGGTGCTGGCTCCCACTGCAGCGATTCAGTACGGCACCAACGGCTCGTTCGTGTATGCCATGGACGGTGACAACAAGGTCAAGATTCGCAGCATTAAAGTGGGTGCCACCGATGGCGATGTGACCGTGATCGAAGAAGGCCTCAAGCCCGGTGATCGTGTAGTACTCGAAGGTACCGACCGTCTGCGTGATGGTGGCGCGGTGGAAGTGGTCAACGACAGTGCCGAAGTACCGGAAACGGCTGCCGGGCAACTGCTCGATGGCGGTGCCGATACCGATGCCACCCCGGCCGCGCACAACACCAAGTCCAAGGCCCGCGAATGAACCTGTCGCGCCTGTTTATCCTGCGCCCGGTTGCAACCACGCTGTGCATGCTGGCCATCGTGTTGTCCGGGATCATCGCCTATCGCTTGCTGCCGGTATCGGCCTTGCCCCAGGTGGATTACCCGACCATCCGCGTGATGACCCTGTACCCCGGGGCCAGCCCGGATGTGATGACCAGTGCAGTGACGGCACCACTTGAGCGTCAGTTCGGGCAAATGCCGGGGCTTACGCAGATGGCCTCCACCAGTTCCGGTGGTGCTTCGGTACTGACCCTGCGTTTCAATCTCGACATCAATATGGATGTTGCCGAGCAACAGGTGCAGGCTGCGATCAACGCCGCCAGCAACCTGCTGCCCAAGGATTTGCCGGCACC
Source organism: Pseudomonas sp. FSL R10-2964 (assembly GCF_009600035.1). Lineage (NCBI taxonomy): Bacteria > Pseudomonadati > Pseudomonadota > Gammaproteobacteria > Pseudomonadales > Pseudomonadaceae > Pseudomonas > Pseudomonas sp. FSL R10-2964. The sequence goes on from NZ_WIWH01000013.1 coordinate 97,526, forward strand.
GCCGGTGTACAACAAGGTCAACCCGGCGGATACCCCGGTACTGACCCTGGCCATCAGCTCCAAAACCATGCTGTTGCCCAAGCTCAATGACCTGGTCGATACGCGCATGGCGCAAAAAATTGCCCAGATCAGCGGCGTGGGCATGGTCAGCATCGCTGGCGGGCAACGCCAGGCGGTGCGGATCAAGGTCAACCCTGAAGCGCTGGCTGCCAATGGCCTGAACCTGGCCGATGTGCGCACCCTGATCGGTGCGTCCAACGTCAACCAGCCCAAGGGTAACTTCGACGGCCCTACCCGGGTGTCGATGCTGGACGCCAATGACCAGCTGAAAACCCCGCAAGAATACGCCGAACTGATTCTTGCCTATAACAACGGCGCACCGCTGCGACTCAAGGACGTGGCCGAAATTGTCGACGGCGCCGAGAACGAGCGCCTCGCAGCCTGGGCCAACGAAAACCAGGCGGTGCTGCTCAATATCCAGCGCCAGCCCGGTGCCAACGTGATTGAGGTGGTGGACCGGATCAAGGCACTGCTGCCAAGCATTACCGACAACCTGCCCGCCGGCATCGATGTCACGGTGCTGACCGACCGTACACAAACCATTCGCGCCTCAGTGCGCGATGTGCAGCATGAATTGCTGATCGCCATCGCCCTGGTGGTGATGGTGACCTTCCTGTTTCTGCGCAGGGCCAGCGCCACCCTCATTCCGTCGATTGCCGTACCGCTGTCGCTGGTCGGCACCTTTGGCGTGATGTACCTGGCCGGGTTTTCCATCAACAACCTGACGCTGATGGCCCTGACCATCGCCACCGGCTTTGTGGTCGATGATGCCATCGTCATGCTGGAGAACATCTCGCGCTATATCGAGGAAGGTGACAGCCCGATGCAGGCGGCGCTCAAGGGCGCCAAACAGATCGGCTTCACCCTGATCTCGCTGACCCTGTCGCTGATCGCGGTGTTGATCCCGTTGCTGTTTATGGCCGATGTAGTGGGGCGCCTGTTCCGCGAATTTGCCATCACCCTGGCGGTGGCGATCCTGATCTCACTGGTGGTCTCGCTGACCCTGACCCCGATGATGTGCGCGCGCCTGCTCAAGGCCGAACCCAAGCCTGAAGAGCAGGGGCGTTTCTACCGTGCCAGCGGCGCGTTTATCGACTGGATGATCGCCGAGTACGGGCGCATGTTGCAGTGGGTGCTCAAGCACCAGCCGCTGACCCTGCTGGTGGCCATCGGTACACTGGCCTTGACCGTGTTCCTGTATATGGTGGTGCCCAAGGGCTTTTTCCCGGTGCAGGACACCGGGGTGATCCAGGGCATTTCCGAGGCGCCGCAATCGATTTCGTTCAGTGCCATGAGTCAGCGTCAGCAGGAGCTGGGCAAGATCATTCTGCAAGACCCGGATGTCGAGAGCCTGTCCTCCTATATTGGCGTGGACGGGGATAACCCGACCCTCAACAGCGGTCGCATGCTGATCAACCTCAAGCCCCACAGCGAGCGCAGCGACAGTGCCATCGAGGTGATTGCGCGGCTGCAGCCGCAACTGGACAAACTGTCGGGCATCCGCCTGTTTATGCAGCCGGTGCAGGACCTGACCATCGAAGACCGCGTCAGCCGTACCCAGTACCAGTTCAGCCTGTCATCCCCGGATGCTGACATGCTCAGCACCTGGACGCAGAAACTGGTCACCGCGTTGTCCAATCAGCCTGAACTGGTCGATGTGGCCAGTGACCTGCAGGACAAGGGTCTGCAGGTATACCTGGTGATCGACCGCGATGCGGCATCACGCCTGGGCGTGTCGGTGGCCAATATTACCGATGCCCTGTATGACGCTTTCGGTCAGCGGCAGATTTCGACCATTTACACCCAGGCCAGCCAGTACCGCGTGGTCTTGCAGGCCAAGGACGGCGAGAAAATCGGCCCGCAGGCGCTGGATCAGATCCACGTCAAGACCACCGATGGTGGCCAGGTGCGGCTGTCGAGCCTGGCCCGGGTCGAGGAGCGTCAGGCACAACTGGCCATTTCCCATATCGGCCAGTTCCCTTCGGTAATGGTCTCGTTCAACCTTGCGCCTGGCGTGGCATTGGGCCAGGCCGTGGAACTGATCGATCAGGTGCAGAAGGACATCGGCATGCCGGTGGGGGTCAAGACCGAATTCCAGGGTGCCGCGCAGGCGTTCCAGGCTTCGTTGTCGAGCACTTTGCTGCTGATTCTGGCGGCGGTGGTGACCATGTATATCGTGCTGGGGGTGCTCTATGAGAGCTACATCCACCCGATCACCATTCTCTCCACCCTGCCATCGGCAGCAGTGGGTGCCTTGCTGGCGCTGATCCTCAGCGGCAATGACCTGGGCATGATTGCGATTATCGGCATCATCCTGCTGATCGGTATCGTCAAGAAAAACGCAATCATGATGATCGACTTCGCCCTCGACGCCGAGCGCAATCAGGGCATGGCGCCGGAGCAGGCGATCTATCAGGCGGCACTGTTGCGCTTCCGGCCGATCCTGATGACCACCCTGGCAGCGTTGTTTGGTGCCGTACCGCTGATGCTGGCCACCGGTTCCGGGGCAGAATTGCGCCAGCCCCTGGGTCTGGTGATGGTCGGTGGTTTGCTGGTGAGTCAGGTCTTGACCCTGTTTACTACCCCCGTGATCTATCTGTACTTCGATCGTTTGGGGCGTCGCTGGCGCGGTGATGCGGCCCAGGCTGAGCAGGCGTCGGTATGAACCTGTCCGGCCCGTTTATCAAACGCCCGGTAGCCACCATGCTGCTGAGCCTGGCAATCATGTTGCTGGGCGGGGTGAGCTTTGGTTTGCTGCCCGTGTCGCCGTTGCCGCAAATGGATTTCCCGGTGATCGTGGTGTCGGCCAGTTTGCCCGGGGCCAGCCCCGAGGTGATGGCATCTACCGTGGCCACGCCGCTTGAGCGGGCCTTCGGTGCGATTGCCGGGGTCAATACCATGAGCAGCAATTCAAGCCAGGGCTCGACCCGGGTGATTTTGCAGTTCGATCAGGACCGCGACATCAACGGCGCGGCGCGGGAGGTGCAGGCGGCGATCAACGCCTCGCGCAACCTGCTGCCCAGCGGCATGAAAAGCATGCCCACCTACAAGAAGATCAACCCCTCGCAAGCACCGATCATGGTGTTATCGCTGACCTCCGAGGTGTTGTCCAAGGGCCAGCTCTATGACCTGGCCTCGACCATTCTTTCGCAAAGCCTGTCCCAGGTGCCGGGTGTAGGTGAAGTGCAGATTGGCGGCAGCTCGCTGCCCGCCGTGCGCATCGAGCTGGAACCGCAACTGCTCAACCAGTACGGCGTCTCGCTGGATGACGTGCGCAACACCATTGCCAATGCCAACGTGCGCCGGCCCAAGGGCGCGGTGTCCGATGGCGAGCGCAACTGGCAGATCCAGGCCAACGACCAGTTGGAAAAGGCCAAGGACTACGAACCGCTGATCATCCGTTACCAGGATGGCGCGGCGCTGCGCCTGAGCCATGTGGCCAAGGTCAAGGACAGTGTTGAAGACCGTTACAACAGCGGTTTTTTCAATAACGATGCGGCGGTGCTGCTGGTGGTCAACCGCCAGGCCGGAGCCAATATCATCGAGACCGTGAACGCGATCAAGGCCCAGTTGCCGGCCTTGCAGGCGGTGCTGCCGGCAAGCGTGCAGCTGAACCTGGCCATGGACCGTTCACCGGTGATCAAGGCTACGCTGCACGAGGCCGAAATGAACCTGCTGATCGCCGTGGCGCTGGTGATTCTGGTGGTGTTCCTGTTCCTCGGCAATTTCCGCGCTTCGCTGATTCCGACGCTGGCGGTGCCGGTGTCGTTGGTGGGCACTTTTGCCATCATGTACCTCTACGGCTTCTCGCTGAACAACCTGTCGCTGATGGCGCTGATTTTGGCCACCGGGCTGGTGGTGGACGACGCTATCGTGGTGCTGGAGAACATCTCGCGGCATATCGACGCCGGTGTGGCGCCCATGAAAGCGGCCATGCTGGGCGCCAAGGAAGTCGGTTTTACCCTGCTCTCGATGAACGTGTCACTGGTGGCAGTGTTCCTCTCGATCCTGTTTATGGGCGGGATTGTCGAGAGCTTGTTCCGCGAGTTTTCCATCACCCTGGCCGCTTCGATCGTGGTGTCGCTGGTGGTGTCCCTGACCCTCACGCCCATGCTTTGCGCACGCTGGCTAAAACCCCATGTGCCGGGCACGGAAAACGCCATGCAGCGCTGGAGCATCCGCCTTAACCAGCGCATGGTCAGCGGCTATGCACGCAGCCTGGACTGGGTGCTGCGGCACAAGCGCCTGACATTGCTCAGCCTGCTGGTGACCATTGGGGTCAACGTGGCGCTGTATGTGGTGGTGCCGAAAACCTTTATGCCGCAACAGGACACCGGGCAATTGATCGGTTTTGTGCGTGGCGACGACGGCCTGTCGTTCAGCGTGATGCAGCCGAAAATGGAAATCTTCCGCAAGGCTGTGCTGGCCGATCCTGCGGTAGAGAGCGTCGCCGGTTTTATTGGCGGCAATGGCGGCACCAACAACGCCTTTATGATCGTGCGTCTCAAGCCGATCTCGGAACGCAAGGTGTCGGCGCAAAAGGTCATCGAACGGCTGCGCGAGAGCATGCCCAAAGTGCCCGGCGGCCGCCTGATGCTGATGGCTGACCAGGACCTGCAGTTTGGCGGTGGGCGTGACCAGACCAGCTCGCAGTACTCCTACATCCTGCAAAGCGGCGATCTGGGCGAGTTGCGCACCTGGTATCCAAAAGTGGTGGCCGCGTTCAAGGCATTGCCTGAGCTGACCGCTATCGATGCCCGTGAAGGCCGCGGTGCCCAGCAGGTGACCCTGGTGGTTGATCGCGACCAGGCCAAGCGCCTGGGGGTGGATATGGACATGGTCACTGCCGTGCTCAATAACGCCTACAGCCAGCGGCAGATTTCCACTATCTACGACAGCCTGAACCAGTATCAGGTGGTGATGGAGGTCAACCCCAAGTACGCCCAGGACCCCGAAACCCTGAATCAGGTGCAGGTGATAACCGCCGATGGCCAGCGTATTCCGCTGTCGGCCATTGCCCACTATGAGAACAGCCTGCAGAACGACCGGGTATCCCACGAGGGCCAGTTCGCCTCGGAGAGCATTGCGTTCGACCTGGCCCCCGGTGTCACCCTGGAGCAGGGTACGGCAGCCATTGAACGGGCGGTGGCCAAGCTCGGTCTGCCGGAAGAAGTGATCGTGAAAATGGCCGGTACGGGCGATGCCTTTGCCGCCACGCAAAAAAGCCAGCCGTTCATGATTCTTGGCGCCTTGGTAGCGGTGTACCTGGTACTGGGGATTCTCTATGAGAGTTACATCCACCCGTTGACCATTCTGTCGACCTTGCCGTCTGCCGGTGTTGGTGCGTTGTTGAGCATTTACCTCACGGGCGGGGAGTTCAGCCTGATTTCACTGCTGGGGCTGTTCCTGTTGATTGGTGTGGTAAAGAAAAACGCGATTTTGATGATCGATCTTGCCCTGCAACTGGAACGTCATTCGGGCCTCGACCCGCAAGCGTCGATCCGCAGTGCCTGCCTGCAACGTTTAAGGCCGATCCTGATGACCACCCTGGCGGCCATTCTCGGTGCCCTGCCACTGATGCTGAGCAGCGCCGAAGGCGCGGAAATGCGCCAGCCCCTGGGCCTGACCATTATCGGCGGGCTGATCTTCAGCCAGATTCTGACCCTTTACACCACGCCTGTGGTTTACCTCTATCTCGACCGCCTGCGCCATCGCTTCAACAAATGGCGCGGCGTGCGCACTGATGCTGCTCTGGAAACTCCGCTATGACCTCTCGTTCGTTTTTCCTTGCCCCGGCGTTGTCCGTTGCGCTGCTTAGCGGCTGTGCCATCGGCCCGGACTACCAGCGCCCGCAAACGGCGGCGCCCCTTGAGTACAAGCAGGCAGCCGGCTGGACCCAGGCCAATCCGAGCGACTCACTGGCCCGAGGTGCCTGGTGGGAGCTGTATGGCGACCCGCAGCTCAATGCGCTGGTCGACAAACTCAACAGTGCCAACCAGAGCGTTGCGCAGTCTGAAGCCCAGTTCCGTCAGGCCCAGGCCTTGGTGCGCAGTGCGCGCGGGGCGTTCCTGCCCAGCGCCGACCTTAGCGTGGGCAAGACCCGGTCCAGCCAGGGCACCGGCAGCTCAAACTCCAGCCTGACCAGCTCCAGCAGCGGCATACGGGACACCTTGAATGCCCAGGTCGGGGTGAGCTGGGAGGCCGACGTATGGGGCAAGTTGCGCCGTGGCCTGGAAGCCAACGAGGCGAGTGCCGAGGCCAGCCTGGCCGACCTCGCGGCGATGCGCCTGAGCCAGCAGTCGGAGCTGGTGCAGAACTACCTGAAATTGCGGGTGATCGATGAGCAGAAGCGTTTGCTCGAAGCCACGGTCGAGGCCTATCAACGTTCACTGAAAATGAGCGAAAACCAGTACCGTGCGGGAATTTCCGGCAAGGATGCGGTGGCTCAGGCGCAAACCCAGTTGCGCAATACCCAGGCCAGCCTGATCGACCTGATCTGGCAGCGGGCGCAATTTGAAAACGCAATAGCGGTGCTCACCGGTCAAGCACCAGCAGGGTTCAACCTGGCGGAAATTAAAAACGTACCCAAGTTGCCGCAGATCCCGGTCAGCCTGCCGTCGCAACTGCTGGAGCGGCGTCCTGACATCGCTTCGGCGGAGCGCTCGGTGATTGCTGCCAACGCCAACATTGGCGTAGCCAAGGCGGCTTACTACCCCGATTTCAGTTTGAGCCTGTCGGGTGGCTACAGCAGCAGTCAGTATCAGGACTGGATCAGCGTGCCCAACCGCTTCTGGTCGGTGGGGCCGAAAATCTCCCTGCCGTTGTTCGATGGTGGCCAGCGCTCGGCAGAAGTCGATCGCAATGAAGCCGTGTATGACCAGACGGTGGCCAAGTATCGCCAGACCGTGCTCGACGGTCTGCGGGAAGTGGAAAACTACATGGTGCAGTTGAAGGTCCTGGGCGATGAGTCGGTGGTACAGGAGCAGGCACTGGAGTCGGCCCGCGAGTCGTTGCGCCTGACCAGTAACCAGTACAAGGCGGGCTTGATTGCTTACCTGGACGTGGTTTCGGTGCAAACAACAGCCCTGAGCACCGAACGCAGCGTACTTAACTTGCTGCAGAGCCGTCTGATTGCCAGTGTGCAACTGATTGCGGCGCTGGGTGGCGGCTGGGATGGCAATACCGAGTTGAGCGACTGACGCAGACCCCTCACCCCAGCTTGATCCGCTTTTGCTCTTGGTTCCCTCTCCCTCTGGGAGAGGGCCAGGGTGAGGGGCTTTTGATCCGGCTCAATACGGCCAGCTCGCCGAATTACGCTATATCCCCCGATCTGCCAGCCGCTCACGAATAAAACGTAAACCTGTCCTTGCCGTCATGCTTGGAGCCGTACAGCGCCTTGTCGGCCTTGGCCAGCGCCTGGTTGAGGGTGTCTTCCTCTTCGACCCGGGCCAGGCCGATACTGATGGTCACTGGGTGTGCGTCGGGATCTTCACGCACCCGGCGACACAGACTCTGCGCCAGTACTTCGACGTCTTCGCGGCGCACGCCGGGCAGGTACACGGCAAACTCCTCACCACCCAGGCGTGCGTACGCAAAATCAGCCATCACTGCCTTGATGCTGGCGGCCGTACGCTTGAGCACCTCATCGCCAATATCATGGCCGTACTGGTCGTTGACCTTCTTGAAATTGTCGATATCGATCATCGCCAGATAGTGGTCGTGCTCCCTGGGGCGGGTCAGCAGTACATGCCCGGCCTGAAGCATGAAAGAGCGCCGGTTGGGGATCTCGGTCAGGGCATCGATGTAGGCCTGGGCCACCAGTAACTTGGACATGGTGTAATTGTGCAGCTTGATCCGGCGCAGCTTGAAAAAACTGTAGGTGGTCAGGCTGCACAAAAAGGTGAAGTAGCAGAGGATCAGCAAGCCGCGCAGATCCATGACCGAGACATCGGCCATCAGGAAAGGGTTGAGGGTGACACAGCTGATGGCGGCAACGGCGAGAAACGCCCAGCGGCTGAGCGGCAGCACCGACGCGCTATAAAGAATGCTTGAGGTGGCGAGTGCCAGCCAGATCGGCTGGGTCTCGGCTGGCAGGCCGAAAATGATCAGGCGCAAACCGAGTGTGATGATGGCTACGAAAACCGTATTGAGTACATCGAAGTGCCGGTAATTGCCGACAAAGCCCAGAATAATGGTCAACCCCACCATGACGCTGATAAACAGCAGGGACAGGCCGGTAAACCCCTGGCCGCCCTTGGTGCTGACAATCAGGTTGAACAGTAACCAGATAGCAATGCTGGTGATATAGGTCAGGCTGCAAAAATTGCGCAGCTTTTCGAAATCATGTTGGGCAAATTCAGCTTGCAAGGCGGGCGGGGCGGCCTGTTTCGAGATCTCATTTTCAATGGTTTTGAGCATTGCGAGCCTTGATCACTGTCGGATGGCGGAATCCGGGTGATCAGGCACTCAAGCATGTCTGCCGCCCAGGTTACCTCGTTAACCCTAGCAGGAGTTGGGCGCTTATCGATACAGGGCAAGCAGGGCAGGCAGCGCCCCAGGCTCAACCGTTCTGGCTGAACACTTCACCGATACTGCGCCGGCGCGCATGCAGCTCGCTGGCTCGAATCAACTCTTCGAGATCTTCGGGGGTAACGTCGATAAATGCGTCCATTTGCTGCAACGCATGGTGCAAATCTTCAGCACTGATGCCCGGGTTGACCGGTGCCTGATCGGTGCTGGCCGCAGGGCTCGGCTCGGACGGTTTTTTCGGGTAACGCACGCGGGTCAGGTTGTTATAGGCCAGCGCCGCGAGCAGCATGCACACTGCTCCGAGCATCACCGGTGCAAGCATGCCCCAGCCAAGACTGGCACTGTCCGGGTCGGCCAGTACCACCAGCAGCGCCAGTGCACCTGCAGGCGGGTGCAGGCAGCGCAGCAGGCACATGCTGATCATTGCCAGACCTACGGCCAGGCACGCGCTGTCGAGGCTGCGGCCAAGAAAATGCACCACCCCCAGCGACACGACCGTGGCGCACAGATAGCCGCCGACAATCGACCAGGGTTGCGCCAGTGCACCCGAGGACACGGCAAACAGCAAAATGGCCGAAGCGCCCAACGGGCCGATCAGGTGCATGGCCACGGGCAGGCCATAGAACAGGCTGCAGAACCACACACTGAATAGTGTGCCAAGGGACACGCCAATGGCGGCACGGCTCCATTCGGTGGGGCGGGTGTTCGTAGCCGCAGGCAATAGGCGGCTGATCCAGCGGGTTTGCATGGTCAGGTAAATCCGGTTTTGTGGAGCAGGAAGGTAAAAAAAGGGCCTGGCGGGTTAACCGGCAAGCCCTTGAAAATGTTCCTTCATCTGGGGGAGGAACGCGAGCAGTCTGCCCAGCCGTTAACCAATACGCAAATGCATAATAATGATGGTTAAGTGCATTTAAATTGATGTTTGGTGGGGTGGAACATTACCTGGGCATGGCTGTCCGGTTTCCCGGGCGAGCCAGCCATGAAAAGTTGGCCCAATACGCGCTCATGCACCCCATTGCTTACTAAACGTCGCTCGATCTGGTTGCACACGGCAGGGCTGTATTGGCCAGTGGTTCTTTTATTACGAGCAGGGCATTTCGCGGTTTTATCGGCGTGCCCGGTTCGGGTGCGCGGGTCTCGCCCTTAACAATATAGAGATGACCCACCAGCTGTGGGTCATCGCACCTGGTAGGGGATTTTCAGCCTGCGCATTGAATTTCTTGCTATAAACGCACTCCATTAGCCCCGCTGAGCACGTTTTTCGTCACTTTCCAGGTTTTGCTGGACAAATAGGTGTGTTTTCAGTTGCTGAGTCGATAACTCGGCCTTAGACTGCCGCCCCTCGTAAATTGAGTGCCGGGTGGCGCTTGAAATAGATGGCACCTAACTGGTTGGGATGAAGATCGGTCAGAACGCTCCCTAATTCGCCTTAATGCACGTATTTTTTATAGAGAAATCAATGACAAAGGATAAGTTGCTGGCCATGCCGGCGGATGACTACATGAATGCCGAGCAACATGCTTTTTTCAGCGAGTTGCTGCAAAACATGAAGGTCGAAACCCACGAGCGTATCGAGCAGAACCGCATCGCGATCGAGAGCCTGGACACTCCGGCTGACCCGGCCGACGCTGCTTCGGTTGAAGAAGAGCGCACCTGGCTGGTGAACGCCATCGACCGTGATCAGCGCATGCTGCCCCAGCTCGAACAGGCGCTGGAACGTATCAAGGATGACAGCTTCGGCTGGTGTGATGACAGTGGCGATGCAATTGGCCTCAAGCGCCTGCTGATCAGCCCTACCACCAAGTACTGCATCGAAGCTCAAGAGCGTCACGAGCAAATCGACAAGCATCAGCGTCAAGCCTGAAGGCTTGACCTTGCCGGAGCCGTGTCCTGCGGTTCCGGTAGCTTGGGCTGCGCAGCCGTCCGCGCTGTCGCCCTGGCCTCTGTTGTAATTCCCCGTAAAAATTTAAACCTGACGTTGAGCTGAGTGTTTTGGTCATGCCCCTTTATATTTGGCACGGCGTTTCCACGCGAAGCTGAAAAGAACGAGGGCCAGTGTCATGAGTCACTCAAGCAATACGGGGTATGTATTGCGTGTCGGTATTTTTTTTGATGGCACGGCCAATAACCAGTTCAATATCCTCTCGGGCCGCGAGCGCCAGGCCCGGGGCCTCAAGGTCGAACCCGGCAGCAGTTATGCCGGTGAACCCACCAATATCGCCCGCCTGCACCGGCACTACCCTGTGCAAACGACGTTCAAGGATGCACAGGCGCTGACTTCGCTCTACGTCGGCGGTATTGGCACAACCACAGGGGCAGTTGATACCTCCTTCCCGGGCCTGACCTATGGCCGTGGTCGCACCGGGGTGCTGGGCAAGGCCGATGAGGCCCTGGAGCAACTGAGCCAATGTCTGGCGCAATTTCTACGGCTGGCTCCCGCCAATGCCCTGAGCCGTCTGCAACTTGACCTTTTTGGCTTCAGCCGCGGCGCTGCCGCAGCCCGCCACTTTGCCAACCAGGTGCATGCCACGGCCTTCACGCAGCAGTTTGCGCTGGCTTCTGACTTCAAGTGCAGCATAGAGTTTATCGGGCTCTTCGATACTGTTGCAGCCATGGGCGGGCTGGAGGACCTGGGTGATGTGGGGGATGACATCAATCCGGGGCTCAATCTGTATCTGGGGCCTGACTGCGCGCAACAGGTGGTTCAGCTGTGCGCACGGGATGAGCAGCGACGCAATTTTTCCCTGACCCGCATTGCCCCGCAGTGGCCGCTGGATGTATCCCTGCCCGGAGTCCATGCCGATCTTGGCGGCGGTTATCCGGTCGAGATGCAAGAGCAGGTGCAGTTGACGCGCTGGCAGAGCAATCTGGTCAGCCCGTCCACACCCATCAGGCTGACCAGTGCCTGGAAGCTGGCCCAGGCGCAGTTGCTGGACTGGCAAGCCAGGGATTTGATTGATCCGCTCGCTGAGCAGGACTTCGTGCAAGTGCGCACCGAAGAGCAGAAGGCCGGCAGCCGCCAGGACCCGATGAAGCGCGTCCAGGCCGCCGTCTTTATGCAGCGCCGGGTGCTGGGTCATCTTTCCCGTGTGTATCTGCGCATCATGCATTCGCTGGCATGCAAACAGGGTGTGCCCTTTGCCGCCTTGAACAGTGCCCAGGATGCCTTGCCTGATGAACTGTTGCCCATCGCTGCAAGGCTCGAAGCGCAGGTACTGAAAAGTACAATCAAGCTCACCCCTGCCCAGGAGCGCTTGTTGCGTCAGCGCTACGTTCATCAATCGGCCAATTTCAATGCCAATGTGGGCCAGGGGCTAGGGGTACTCGACAAGGCGTTTTTCAATATTGCCCAAGAGGGCGGGCGCAATGTTTTCGAGCAAAAACCGCCGGTTTGAGCCCGCATGCAGGGGATATTGTTACCGCTGATGCAATGCAGCTATGCAGGGCATAGCTTTTTCCAGCGTCCTTAACTCTTTAAGATGGCCGACATCGTTAGGTGACTAACTAAATAGTTGGAGTATCCACCATGTCCAATCGGGTAGATGTTGCCGTGATGATCGGCTCGGGTGTCCCCAAGGGGTTGCGGGCCACGGGGCAGAAGGCCTGCTGGGTTGTGCTGGTCAACGGCGAGCAACGCGGGACGGCGTTCTCCAGCCGCATGGAAGCTGAAGAGTGTCGCGCTGCCTGGCTGGCGCAGCTGAGCGCTGGCGCGTGCGCAATGCAGGCTCGGGCTCAGCGTGCTTGACGGGTTACGTCAAGATGCGTTCAGGGCGCCTGCGTCCACTGCGAGCTTCAATTCCTGCGCCGAACCCCTGGCGGCAATTTCAGCCTGCTCGGCGGTCTTGAACCAGCGGTCTTTCTCGACCTGATGGTAAGTCACGGTTTTCAACGGTGGCTTGGCGCGCATCACGATCACGGCCTGAAACTCACCATCGACTTCTTTGGACTCGCCGCGGATAAAAAATTCGCCAATATCAAATTCCGTCACGTGTCGCTTTCCCTTCGAGGTAATGAAGCCGGACAACCCGGCGGCATGGGCCAGGCTGATTTTTCGGCCAGTATGGCAGTTGTTGACAGCCAGCGGCGCAGTTAACGACGAAAGCCCTGTAGAACCGGGCCTCAATCAAGAAAAATTTACGGATTCCCTGACTGAGAAGTGGATGTGTATACCCAACTTCGGGCATGAGCCGGTAGAATGGTGGTCCTGTCGTATTTTTAGTCTTGATGTCACATGCCACTCCTTGCCCCATCAGCCAGGAGATTTTGCTGTACCCGGTTTTTTAATAAGTGGGCTGAGGCCTTTTTTCTGCTGCCTGTTATTTGTTCTGGTAGCGCCACTTCACGTTTTCGAGGGTTTTTCGTTGGCAGTCAGCAATCTGGAAATGCATGCGTTGTTTGTTCTGGGTGATTTGCGGGCACGTTTGGTCAAACTGTTCCAGTCCCGCTTTGTGTACGTTACCGAGCAGAACGCTGAAGGTATTTACATCGCTGAAATCGATACTGAATCAGCGCTGGTGGTAGATGACAAGCCAGGTCTGGGGCTCAAGGTCGGTGATCATTTTCGCGCAGCAGTCTTGCCCAGCCGCGAAGGTGGCAAGTTCGAAATCAAATTTCGCGATATCAAAATGACGATCTACGGCATCGGTGACTACGCCTATGTCAGCTCGCCTCTGGGCGAAGGTATCGTGTTCAAGGAAGGTCAGTCCGTGATGCTGATCTTCGCAGCCCAGGAGCAGCTCAAGGAAGGCCTGAGCAAGACCCTCAAGGCAGTGACCGCCAAAGCGGCCAAATGGCCCAAGGGCGAGCTGGCGTTCAAGGCCAGCAAAGAGTGACCGAAACCTGAGCAAAACACCTGTTGCAGTTGACGAGTAGAACGAGGCTACGTCCGGCGGCGAAGCCGTCGTAAACCCGGTGAGCCGGGTTTGACTGGCAGAACGCAGTGCCTGTTTTGGGGCTGCTGCGCAGCACAACGCAGCCTCGTTCCTACGCCAGCAGCTACAGAATCACTGCAACTGTGGGAGCGAGCTGCAACAGAGTCTCTCCAGAGACTGCCAGCTCACGTTTTTCGGGATTTTTCGTACAGGTTTGTCAATTGCTGCGTGACGGTTGAGGCCTGCTTGATCTTGTTTGTTTAACTGATACGTTGAGTACATATCCGGCATTTGTGTCTAACTGAGACTATGGTTTCGACCTTACGTCGAGTCCCTTTTGGAAGGATCCAAAAGGAACCAAAAGGTCCTCGCCCCATCGTACGGCCTTCGCTGCGCTCAGGTTCCCTCGCTCCGGACCTGCTCCGTGGGCACGCCGCCACGGGCCATTCATGGCCCCGTCGCGGCTCTCCCGGTATCCATGCCGGTCGACCCACTCCTCAGCACCTCCTCTCGGCCTCCCGGGAGGGCTGGCAGATCAAAAACACTGCGCCCCGAGGCGGCCGACCGGCCTGTTCGGTTCGCGTGTACTGCGCAATCTCTGTAGATAATCTGTTGCAGGTCAAGCCCTATTGTGGGAGCGAGCCTGCTCGCGAACGACCTTCGCGAGCAGGCTCGCTCCCACAGTTGCAGTGTTCCTGTAGCAGCAGCCTTCGTTCCTCGGCAGCTACAGGGACAGTTACCCCATCCCTCAAACAGCCTAACCCTTACGGACGATGTTCAAGGCCCGGCCCCGTCTGATTATCGCGATCACTTTCAACCAGTGTGCGAGGGACCGCGAGCATGGGCGCTTTTGTCTTGTCATCGGCTGTGCAACGCTGCGCCGAGCAGTTGATGGCCCGGCGCAAAGCCTTGCTCGGCTTTTTTCTGTTGCTCACCCTGGCCTTGGGCTACAGCGCCACCCAGGTTCGCCTCGACCCCGGTTTCAACAAGCAGATACCGGTGCGCCATGCCTACATGATCAACTTCCTGGACTTCAGCCGTATCTTTACCGGCGCCAATCGCCTGCTGGTCAGCGTGCACTGGAAAGGCGAGGGGGATATCTATAACCCCGAGTTCCTCCAGACCCTGCAAAACGTCACCGATGACGTGTTTTATCTCTCCGGGTTCAGCCGCCCCAGCGTCACCTCGCTGTTTACCCCCAACGTGCGCTATATCGAAATCACTGAAGACGGCTATGTCGGTGATCTGGTGGTGCCGCCGCAATACGCCGCCACCCCCGCAGATTTGCAACAGGTACGCAGTAATGCCGCACGCTCCGGGCAGATCGGCCGGCTGCTGGCCAATGACCTCAAATCCGCGCTGGTGCGCGCTGACCTGCAGGACATCGATCCGAAGACCGGCCAGCCCGTAAGCTACATACAAATTGCCCGTGGCCTGGAAGACATCCGCGCCAAATACGCCAGCGACGATATCGAAATCAATATCGTGGGCTTTGCCAAACTGGTCGGCGACGTGGTCGAAGGGCTGAACACGGTGATGGGCTTTTTTGCCATCGCATTTCTGATCACCGCTGCGCTGCTGTGGTTGTATTCACGCTCGTTGCGCCTGACCCTGGTGGCGCTGTTTGTCGCCTTGCTGCCGGTGATCTGGTTGCTTGGCCTGCTGCCGTTGCTGGGCCTGGGTATCGACCCGATGTCGATTCTGGTGCCGTTCCTGATCTTCTCCATCGGTGTGTCCCACGCCGTGCAAATGACCAACGCCTGGAAGCAGGAAGTGCTCGCCGGGAGTGATTCGGTGAGTGCGGCCAAGGTGGCGTTCAGCAAGATTTTCATTCCCGGTGCGCTGGCGTTATTGATGAACGCCCTGGGTTTCGGGGTGATCATGCTGATCGATATCCCCATCGTCCACGAGCTGGGCGTCACGGCCTGTATCGGTGTGATGCTGATGATCATCACCAACAAAATCGTTCTGCCGCTGCTCATCGCCCATCTGCAACTCGAGCCGCACCTGATGACGGTCAGGGCGCGCATTGCCAGCTCGCGTCACCCCCTGTGGTGGCGATTGTCGGCGCTGGCCACACCGGGACCGGCACTCTGGGTGTTTGCCCTGAGCCTGCTGCTGCTGGCGGCAGGCGCGATCAAGGCCCGCGAACTGGCCACTGGTGATATCGGCACCGGCGCGCCGGAGCTGCGGGCCGACTCGCGCTACAACCAGGACAACCAGAAAATCATCAGCAGTTACGCCATCGGCCTGGATGTGCTTTCGGTGTTTCTGACCATTCGCGATCGCAGTGAAGCCTGCCTGGACCCGGCCGTCATGCGAGCGGTGGAAACATTCGACTTCAAGATGCGTGAAGTCCGCGGCGTGCAATCGGTGCAGAGCGTAGCGGGGATGAGCAAGCAGGTGATTGCCGGCAACAACGAAGGCAACCCGCGCTGGGCGGCCATCCCCGGTTCCGCCCAGGGCTTGCAACAGGGCGCCTACGCCTATTCACCGGACTCGGGGCTGGTGACGGACGGCTGCCAGAAAATGCAGATCCTGGTGTTCCTGACCGACCACGAAGGCGCCACCGTGGCCCATGTGCTGGATGAGGTCAGGCGCATTATCGCTGCGATTGCCGTGCCGGGGGTGGAGTTCAAGCTGGCGGGGGGCAATATCGGCGTGATGGCGGCGTCTAATGAAGCGGTCAAGCAGACCGAAGTGGTGATGCTGGCGGCGTTGTTTGTGTCGGTGGCGCTGTTCTGCCTGCTGACCTTTCGCTCGGTGCGCGCAGTGCTGTGCATTCTGGTGCCCTTGGCGATTGTCGCGGTGCTGTGCAATGCACTGATGGCCCTGCTGGGTATTGGCCTCAAGGTCGCGACCTTGCCGGTAATGGCGCTGGGTGTGGGGGTAGGGGTGGACTACGGCATCTATCTGTACGAGCGCATCGAGCATGAGATGGCCGCGGGGCATGACCTGCGCGAAGCCTTCTACCGCGCCATGTGCCAGCGCGGCACGGCGGCGGTGTTTACCGCGCTGACCATGTCGCTGGGGGTGTGCACCTGGGTATTTGCGCCCCTCAAGTTCCAGGCCGACATGGGTGTGCTGTTGGCCTTCATGTTTATGGTCAACGTGCTGGGGGCGATCTTCCTGCTGCCGGCACTGGCTGCGTGGTTCAACCTGGGCAAGCCGCTGGTGGAACCCGCGATGCTCACGATTGCGCAATCAGCCAGAGCGTGAGTGGGCGCCAGGTTTCAGGTGGGAGCGGGCTTGCTCGCGATTCAGGCGCCGCGATGTATCAGCCAGACCACGTCGATCCAATCGCGGGCACGCCCGCTCCCACCAGTAAATGTGCATGACCAATAAAAAGGAGAACTCCATGGGACGCATCACCCATATGGGCGGCTGGCTGTCAGTTGCCCTGGCATTGCAGGGTTACAGCGCTCTGGCGCTGGCCCAGGCCCCTGCCGACCAGATCACCCGGCTGGGCAAGGACCTGACCTGTGTCGGCGCCGAAAAGGCGGGCAACGCCGCAGGCACCATCCCTGCTTTTGGCGGCCAATGGCTGGGCGCGGCACCGGGGATGAAATTCGAGGGCACGGGCAAGCATCCCGTAGACCCTTACCCCAACGAAAAGCCGCTGTTTGTGATCACCGCGCAAAACCTCAGTCAGTACGACGGGCACTTGTCCGAGGGGCAAAAGGCCCTGTTCAAACTCTATCCGCAAACATTCCGCATGCCGGTTTACCCTTCGCACCGTGACTTTCGTTTTTCTGACACGGTGTGCAAGGCCACCCTGGAAAATGCCTCGGTCGCCAAACTGGTCGACGACGGCGAAGGCGTGGTTGCCCGCACTGGCGGCGTGGCATTTCCCATTCCGCAAAACGGTATTGAACTGCTGAAAAATGCCTCGCTGTTTACCGTGCGTGCCTGGACCGAGGAATACACCTCGGATAACGCCTATGTGCTCAAGGACGGCAATATCAACTGGGGCCGCGTGCACTCGCGCAATATGGCGCCGGGGCTGGAGCCGGGCAAGATTGGCGACACGGTGGGCAATTCGTCTTTCTACCTTAACGAAACCCTGCTGCCACAGCGCGACAAGGGTGAAATCAACACCGGTACCGAGTACTGGAACGACAAGACCGAGCCGCGCCAGAGCTGGCGCTACGATCCGGGTACGCGGCGTGTGCGGCAGTCGCCGGGTTACGGTTTTGACATGGCCTTTCCGGGCTCCGGCGGTTCGATCACCGTCGACGAAGTACGCATCTTCAACGGCTCGGCCCAGCGCTATAACTGGAACATCGTCGGTAAAAAAGAGCTGTATATCCCTTACAACACTGCGCGCCTGCACGCCGGTGACCTGAAGTACGCGAGCATGCTCACTCCCGGTCATATCAACCCCGACAACATGCGTTACGAACTGCATCGCGTGTGGGTGCTCGAAGGTGTGCTCAAGCCGGGTAACCGCCATCTGTACGGCAAGCGCACGCTGTATATCGACGAAGACAGCTGGTTCCCGATCATGGGTGACAACTACGACAACCGCGGCGAGTTGTGGCGCACCTCGATGGTCAATTACTTCTATGCCCCGGAAACGCAAACCTGGCAGGCCGGTGTTGGCCTGTATCACGACCTGAACGCTGGCAGTTATCTGGCCTTCAACCTGATCAACGAACAACGCAACGGCTATGTGCTGAACAAAGGCGGTTTTGCTGCTGGCGATTTTGGCCCCGAAGCGGCACGTCGGGCCGGCAAGTAACGCCCTGACGCCATCCTGCTGTCTGCCACGGGCCCTGCCTGTGCGCAGGTGGCCGGGCGGAGCAAAACAACAATAACAAGGAGCAAGGCATGTTCAAGCAATACACGCGTGTTGTCGGGACCGGTTTATTGTCGGGGCTGAGCGGTCTGGCCCTGGCGGCACCTACCCTCGAGCTGGGCGAAAACACCACCCTCGACTCTTCCCTGACCGTCAACTACACGGCCTCGATGCGTACCGCAAAACCGGATCACGAATACCTGAACAACATCAACTACGATGATGCCACGCGCAACTTCAAGCGCGGCTCGCTGATCAACAACCGGGTCAGCGTATTTGGCGAGTTGATGCTCAAGCACGACAACCTCGGCGCCGTGGTGCGCGGCAGTCATTTCTATGACGAGGTCTACCACCAGCGCAACGACAACGACTCACCGGACACGGTGAACAAGACCGGACGCTACAACGACTTCAGCCAGGACACGCGCAAACTCAGCGGCAGCAAGGCGCGGCTGCTGGATGCTTATGTGTATGGCGACTTTACCGTCAATGACGACCAGTACCTGTCACTAAAGGCCGGGCGGCATCTGGTGGCCTGGGGCGAGAGCCTGTTCTGGCCCAACATCAGCCAAGGCCAGGCACCGGTGGATTCGACCAAGTTCAACGTGCCCGGCACCGAAGCCAAGGATGCCTACTTGCCGGTGGGGCAGATATCGGGCGCGTGGTCGGTGAACGAAGACCTGACCCTGCTCGGGTTCTACCAGTACAAGTGGGAAGAAACCCAGCTCAACCCCGTGGGCGACTACTTTGGCAGCGATACCTTTGGCCCGGGGGCCGAGTTCTTCCGGCTCGCCCCGGGCATCGTCGACCACCTGCCCAACGGGGCCGCAGTCGGCTACGGCGGCTCGGTCAAACCGGGCGACAGCGGCGAGTGGGGTCTGGGCACCCGATACCGGGTGACGCAAAACACCGAGGTCGGCCTGTTTCATTACCGTTATCACGACCGCGTCCCGGCACTGTTCTTCGACTTTACCGGGCAGACCCATTACTCATCCCTGAACAAAGTGGGTGGCAACGGCAATGGCCCGAGTTACCAGCTGGGTTACTTTGACAACATCAAGCTCACCGGCATCAGTTTCACCACCAAAGCCGGTGATTCGGTGCAATTCGCCGGTGACCTGAGCTATCGCGACGGCGCGGCGGTGTACCTGAGCAACGGTGCGCCGGCGCGGGGGCAGGTGTGGCAGGGAAACCTGAATGCCGTGTACATGATCGGGCCGACGTTTATGGCGCAGCAGACCACCCTGATGACCGAGGTGGTGCACCAGCGCATCCAGGGCGTGGATGACCTGACCATTAGCGGTGGCGGGGCGGGCACGGACGGGACTTTCAATAAATATGTGTATGACGGTCAAACACGGGGTTCAAGCCTGTTGGGGATCGGCGCCTATTTCGATCACCCCAGCGTATTCAACGGCTGGGACTTGACCACCAAGGCCACCTGGACCCAGAACATTGACGGCAGTGCCTATTCGGGGTTGGGCCGTGCTGAAAAGCGTCTGACAGTGGGTGGTGATTTCAAGTACCTGGGCAACTTTCAGCTGGGGCTGACTTATGTGGCGTATTTGAGTTCGGCCGATATTGCCCAGGGACGGACAATGGCGGATCGGGATTACCTGTCGTTCAATGGCAAGTACACCTTTTGACCCGGGCCCTCACGGCAACCCTCTCCCGGAGGGAGAGGGGCGGGATGAGAGGGCTTGTGATTCTCAGCCCGTCTACCGGGCCTCCCGCGGCATCCCCAGCGCTCGTTCGGCAATGATATTGCGCTGAATCTCATTACTGCCGCCATAAAGGGTATCCGCACGGGTAAACAGAAATAGCGCCTGCAACCGTGTCAGCTCATAAGGCGCCCCGGCCAGCAACTCGGCCTCTGGCCCCAGTACGTCCATCGCCAGCTTGCCCAGGGCCACATGCCAGGTCGACCAGGCCAGTTTGTAGATCGTCGCTTCAGGCCGCAGGCTGCCATCCTGTACCCCGGACAACATGCGCAACGAGTTGTAGCGCAACACCCGCAAGCCGCTCCAGGCCTGTGCGATGCGCTGGCGCAGCACCGGGTCTTGCGCCGCACCATTGGCCTTGGCAATACGCACCACTTCGTCCAACTCATTCTGAAACTGCATTTGCTGGCCCAGGGTCGATACCCCGCGTTCAAACCCCAGCAGCGCCATGGCGATTTTCCAGCCATCACCCGGTTGGCCGATCAGGTTGTCTGCCGAAGCCCGCGCCTGATCAAAAAAAACCTCGTTGAATTCACTGGTACCGGTCAATTGCCGGATCGGCTGTACCCGTATACCCGGCTGGTCCATCTCCACCAGCAAGAACGACAGGCCGCGATGGCCAACACTTCCCGGCTCGGTACGTGCCAGCACAAAGCACCAGTCCGATTCATGAGCCAGTGAGGTCCAGACCTTTTGCCCGCTGATCAACCATTGCCCGCGGTCTTCATCGAAACTGGCGCGGGTCTTTATATTGGCCAGGTCCGACCCGGCACCCGGTTCGGAGTAGCCCTGACACCAAAAGTGCTGGCCCGCCAGTATCGGCGGCAAAAAACGTTGCTGCTGTTCCTGGCTGCCAAAGGCCGCAATCGTCGGCCCTACCAGCCCTTCGCCGATATGGCCCATACGTCCCGGGCCGCCCGCCCTTGCGTACTCTTCGAAAAAGATCACTTGCTGGCTGATGCTCAAGCCACGGCCGCCATGCTCGGTGGCCCAGCCAGCACCCACCCAGTGGCCTTGGGCCAAGACCTGTTCCCAGCGCTTGCGCAACCCTGGAGCAAAGTCCTCATCCCCCGGGCCACCGCGAAAGCGCAAAGCTGCAAAGTCACCGCTCAGGTGCTGCTGCATCCACTGCGCAACCTGTTGGCGAAACTGCTCATCTGCTGCGCCAAAACCGATATTCATGTGCACTCTCCGAAAATCTGCCGGGCCAATTGCTCGCGATGAAACGCCGGGGTGCCGAGCATCTGCTCACTGGCCCGGGCTCGCTTGAAATACAGATGCGGGTCGTATTCCCAGGTAAAACCCACGCCACCGTGCAACTGGATGGACTCGGCGGCACACAGGAAAAAGCCTTCGCTGGCAAAAATTTTCGCAGTGGCCGCGGCTTCCCCAAGTTGCTCACGGATACGCGGATCACCATCGATATTCAGGCACTCGGCGGCAATGCAGGCAGCGTAGTAACTGGCCGAGCGCGCGCATTCGATGGCCAGCATCAAATCGGCACAGCGGTGCTTGATGGCCTGGAAACTGGCGATAGTGCGACCAAATTGTTCGCGGCCGCTGATATAGGCCAGAGTGATGTCCAGCGACTGCTGTGCGCCACCGGTCTGCTCGGCCGCCAGGCCAACACAGGCTATCTGCAGCACATCGCGCAGCATCGGCCAGCCTTGCCCGGGTTCGCTGAGCAACTGATCGTCGTGGACGACTACATCGTTCAGGGTGATGGTAGCCAGGCGGCGGGTCTGATCCAGTGTCGGTTGCCACTGGCAAACAATCCCGGGAGTATCGGCAGGCAGTGCAAACAGGCGGATACCGGCTTCGCCGACGCTGCCCGGCGTGCGTGCGGCAATGATCAACAGCTGGCAATCGCTACCATCGATCACATAGTGATACTCGCCATTGAGGCGATACCCCCCCGCATGGCTCTGCGCATACACCTGCACACCGCTGTCGTCCCAGCGAGGCGCGCTGGTGTAGGCGAGGCTGGCGCGAATCTCACCGGCGGCAATCAACGGCAGCCAGCGTTCCTTGAGTGCTTCATTGCGACTGAGCAGCAAGGCAGGGGTGGCCAGGCAGCAGGTTGCAAAGAATGGTGTGGGCAGCAGGCAGCGCCCGAGCTGTTCCTGGAGCAGACTGACTTCGACAAAGCCCAGGCCAAGACCTCCATAGGCCTCGGGGATCGCCAGTGCGGGCCAATACAGCTCCCTGGCCATTCGCGCCCAGGTATCGGTGTCGTACCCCTGATCGCTGGTCATGGCCGTGCGCACCGCAGCGGAGCTGGCCACTTGGTTCAAAAAACGTTCGGCGGATGCCTGAATCATTCGCTGTTCGTCTGTCAGGGCAAGCTCCATATGGGCCTCGTCGTAAAAATACGGATCAAGGCGCCAGCATGAAAGCGCGCAGCACGGGTGCAATCCCTGAGCCGGACTAGTCCGTTTGATTAGCCCGAGTCAGATTTCGGAGTCCCAGACTACCGTGATATTCCCGGAATACTTGCCTTGCTCGGACAACATCTGCAGGACATGCTGCCTTTGTATTTCAAAATGCAGCATGGATGGCTTGTTATCGACATAGTGCGTGGACTTGAACAGCAGTCCAGTTGAAGCCCTCAGGGGTTCTCGAGAAACCGAGGAGTCATCATCATTGCCGATGCCATTGGGCATGCTGACCAGAACATCGACTGGAACTGCGTGGCCGCTGCTGGTATTGCTGATTGCGCAGGTATCGCCTACCAACCGGTCACAGGCCAGTTGCATCTTGAAACGTGAGCTGGCAGAAATCATGAAAGGCTGATCCCGAAAAAGTTTCTCGGGCGTGCGGCCATTTTGCATCCATTCTTGCCAACTACCCTTGGGTGTCAGTTCTACTTTATTGCCGCCGGGTGGAGTATCCACTTTAAGGGTGTGCTGGACATTAAGCAGGAATTTGATCGTGAGTATATTGTCGCTGGGGAGCATATTGTCTCCCATGTCAATGTCTTGGTAAGGCCCCACGGTATAGTTGATTTCACCATTATAATCACCCGATGACATTCCGAGTGGGTTGGGCGTCTTCATTTCATAAGAGAAGTCCAGGGTTCGATAAGTGAAGTTGGGGATGTCGTACAGTGCTGCTCTACTACAGGTTGCTCCGGAAACAGGTGTTGTCCAGTAGATCGGGATTCCGAACCAGTTAGCGACGAATGTCGTCGCACCAATGCATGTGCCAGCCCCCCGCCATAAATAACCGCCCACCCATAATTTATTGAGACCATCCGACCAGCTGCTTGCATTGGGTACCAAGGTATGGATGTTCTGTGGTTCGATAGATGGGCGGTTGCAGGAGCTGAGTGCAACACGGTTATTGAATTGAAGCCGGAGCATCATGCCGCATAGCCAAGGCTTCCT